>JAVBXV010000125.1 GCA_030824405.1 Anaerolineales bacterium
AGGATATTGAATGGCGCTGATGACTTCGTTGTAATCGATCCCGAGTTCATAGTTGATGGCAGTGGCAATTGCATTTGGGTCTTTGGCGGCGTTCAAATCCACGCCTATTTCGTAGACGATGATATTGCCAGCCATCAAATGTCCACTGCGATCATAGATCTCGCCGCGGTCTGGATAGTATGTGCGGACTTCGTACGCGTAATTGGAAGCCTGTTGACGAAAAATAGCCGCTTCCGCACTATTCTGAATTCTTACAATTTGCACAACAATGGCAAGCGCAATGAGCCCCATCACATAGGTGACAACCTGTGTACGGCGCGCATATTCCTGTCTCATTGATTTCCCCGCGACGGCACGGCAATCTTTTCGTCTGCCCAATCCAAAAGTGATTCGCTGTATTCAGAGGGGATACTCGGCGCAGCCATCTGCGGCAAGGGCGCAGCAGACAAAATAGCAGGCATGGGCGCAGAATAACCTGGGACCACCAAATATTCAGCTTCATTTGATTTCATGGGACGATAGCCAAGCTCAAGCGCACGTTCTGCCATCACACTCGCAGAGGTGGAATAAGCGATCTTGGTTTGCAAGTCTGCGCTGATCTGCTGGCTTTTAATAATGGACAGATTAATGTCTTGTATCTCACGGCCGGCAATCGCGGTCTTGGCCGTTACATCCAGATAAAGCGTGGCGATCATCGCAAGCGCAACCACCGCAAGCAAGGCGTTGCCGATCCACTGACGTTGAATGCGCCAGGGAGCAACTTTATATGCATGAATGTAGTGATGTACGCTCGGTATGTTCATTCTCTCTCACTCTTGTTGGTCAGATCTTTTCAATAACTCTAAGTTTTGCGCTGCGCGCCCGCGGGTTGTCTTTTATTTCTTCTTCTGAAGCCACCAGCGGTTTCTTCGTTATACTTTTTACAACAGCCTTACGTTCCACTTCATAAATTCTTTCGTAAGGCGGATTGACGATATCCTTGCTCTGCTCTCGAAAATAATCCTTGACGATGCGGTCTTCCAGCGAATGGAAGGAGATCACTGCGCATCTTCCACCTGACTTTAGGCTTGCCACTGCCTGCGGAAGTGTTTTCTCCACTGCGGCCAATTCGTCGTTGACGGCGATGCGTAACGCCTGAAAGGTCTGCGTGGCGGGGTGAACGCGGTCCCCTCTTCGGGGAGACGCCTTCTCGATCACAGCGACCAACTCTCGGGTAGTGTGAAGCGGTCTGTTCATCACGATCGCTTTGGCGATCTTTCTTGAGTCGCGATCTTCACCGTAGTGAAAGATGATGCTGGCCAGTTCTCTTTCATCGAACGTGTTGACGATATCTTCCGCGCTCTGTCTGGCCTGTGGACCAAAGCGCATATCGAGCGGGCCGTCCTGCATAAACGAAAAGCCGCGTTCGGCATTATCAAACTGCATGGACGATGCTCCGAGGTCGAGCAGGATACCGTCCACCTGATCCCACTTCAAGGCAGCGAGTTGTGCGCTGAGAGTGATATGGGAGGCCTGCACGAGATGAATGCGTCCCTCGTAAGGAGCCAAGGTCTCACGAGCAAGCGCCAAAGCCTGCGGGTCTACATCGAGACCGAGCAAAAGCCCATCTGGCGTGCAAGCCTCCAGGATCCCGCGAGCGTGTCCGCCCGCGCCCAAAGTGCCATCCACATAACGCCCGCCGTTGCGGGGTTGCAGAGCGTGTATAATCTCTTGGTAAAGTACAGGTATGTGAGCGTTCATAACAACCGTTATGACGCGGGTTTGGTTTTGGAAAGATCCAATGTGGAGAAGCGCGCGTTATTGGCTTCGGTATCCTGCAATTGAGTCATTTGTTCGCTCCATTGTGCAGGCATCCACACTTCAAAGTACTCGCCCTGCCCTGCCACAACCAACTCGCCGTTCTCGATACCGAGAAATGCGCGCAGGTTCTGCGGTACAAGAATACGCCCCACCTTATCCACTTCGATCGGATAAGCATTGGCAAGGATCAAGCGGCGCAGTAAACGGGCGGTTGGGTCAGCAAGGTTCATGGCTTCAATGCGCTCGTACACCTGCTTGAAATAGTCCTCAGTCATCACCATCAGGCATTTATCAAAGCCCTGTGTGATGAAAGCGCCGCCTTCCAACAACTCACGGAAGCGCGCTGGAATCATCAAGCGGCCCTTATCGTCGAGGTTGTGTTGGAATTGACCTAAGAACATTTGTGCTACTTTTCCTTTTAATGCGATGAACGCCGGGAGTCCCGGCGCTCTTACCACTTTGTACCACTTCTTCCCACATTATACGCCCTTTGAGGGAAAAATCAAGTGGCACGGGTGTTCGTTTCATATCATTTATAGAATGGTTCATTAAAATTCATGCAAAACTCCCCCACCTTCACCCTGCTTGAAGCCGCCAACTGGCGAGATTACGAATTACTCGACTCAGGCAACGGCCAAAAACTCGAACGCTTTGGCAAATATATTTTTTCACGCCCCGAATCACAAGCCATGTGGAGCCGCGCACTGCCTGCCTCCGCGTGGAACAATGTCCACGCCGTGTTTCAGCCCTCGGGCGAAGAAAGCGGCGGCCATTGGGATTTCAAAAAGAAGGTCGATGAAAAATGGGTCATGGAATATCCGTTATCCCAATCTCCCAACGGATTAAAATTCTGGGCGATGACGACACCGGGCCGTCACATTGGCGTATTTCCCGAAGTCGCTTCGCACTGGGACTTTATGGCGGACTCCATCCGAAAGGCAGGCCGCCAGCCAAACGTTCTCAACCTATTTGGGTATACAGGGTTGGCATCCCTTGCAGCCGCAGAAGCAGGCGCGCAAGTGACTCACGTAGACGCATCCAAAAAATCTGTGGGCTGGGCGCGCGAGAATCAAGCGTTATCAGACCTGAGCGCCAAACCCATCCGCTGGGTTGTGGAAGACGCGGTCAAATATGTTCAACGCGAAGAAAAACGCGGCGTGAAATATGACGGCATCATTCTAGACCCGCCCAAGTTTGGGCGTGGACCCAAAGGCGAGATCTGGGAAGTATACAAATCCCTGCCCACCCTGCTGGATATGTGCCGCGCCTGCCTAAGTGACAATCCCCTCTTTGTGATCGTCACCGTCTACGCAGTGCGCGCATCCGCGATCCACATTGCACAAGCCGTGGACGAAATGATGAAAAAATATAAAGGCTCCACCGAAAGCGGTGAATTGGTCACAAGAGAGACAAGCGCAAACAGGCTGCTCTCACAAGCAGTCTACGCAAAATGGTCTAAATAAAAAAACTCCGAGGTTTATCACCTCGGAGTTTTTTTATTTGAAATTTAGCCGCTGCTGGAGCTGCTGCTGCTACTGCTGCCCCCGCCGCTACTGCTGCTCTTGCTGCTACTTGTAGTCGGTGAAGTCAGTTTCTTCAGCAGGTCATACCAGAAGGATGAACCTTGAGACACAGCCGCTGCCGTGAGACCCAGACCGAACGCTTTCAGTACAATAAACCAGAACCAGTCTGTAGTTGTAGCGCCTGCGGCAGGACGCTCCGTCTGCCACCAGCCAATCTTGATCGAAAGGCCGCCCAATTCCTGGATCAATTCATCCAGGCTTGCATCTGTGCCTTCTTCTGCAACGACCATCTCTGCCTTGGCTACTGTAATCGCGCGCAGCTCTGCATTATTCCATAAAGCCCGCGCAAGCTGAATACTATCTGTACCGAACACCAGAGTCACGCCAATCGAAAGCATAATTACAAAACTGCGGGCATTCGAACGGAATGTATCTGCAGCCTGATCAAGGATGCCCGTAAAATAAGATGTTGTGCGTGCACGCAGATCCTCGATCCTGACCACACCCTGATTGATCCAATTAATAAATGCCTGTTTACCATCAGAGTCGGGCAGCTTATCGATCAACTCAGCAAGTTGAACCAGAGACAATTCCTTGTTGTCCTTCTCTGCGGTCAACCCAACCATATCAAAATATGCATCCACAAGTGTGGCGACTGGCACCTTCTCAAGCATCTTCGGCTCAGTTGCAGACCGAAAGACACTCAGAAAATTCTTATAGCGAATGGGACGCAACGCTTCCAACTGTGGAAGTTTGAGCAGGTCTTCGACCTTTCTGTCACCAACCACCTTGATCAAATAACGCTTCAACGCCACACCACGTGTTTCCAAAGATTCGTTGATCCATTGTGTGATCAGAGAAACCATCGAGCCCATCACGTAATATACAAAAATAAGACCAATTGCAACTTCGAGAATTTGTGGAATAGTCATAAACCTCTCCTGTATCGATGTTAATGATGTAGATTGCAATGCTCCATCTAGTGCGTGGAGTTTTCCAACTCTCTGAGCCATTCCAACGGCCTGCTCCAGCGCTTGCGTTCGCGTACGCCAGCTTCATTCTTTCTTGAACGGTCCCACTTGGGACCAGGCGGGCCAGACTCTTCTTTCAAGAAACTTCTTACGCCCCATAAACCTTTATATTGTACCCATTCCGGTTCAGGATTCAAGACCTCACGCTTCCACTCTTTCAGTTTGGGGCGAGTCGTTTTACGGTCAGACATGATGCGCTTTATATAACTGCTGGACTTCACTGCCCCCTCCTGTAAATGATCGCCTTGAAACCCGATCCGAAAACCATCTCCCGAAGCAATCTCCATGGGCAGGCTCACTACATAATGATCGGTCTCATCGCGGAGATAAAGGAACGCATCTTCAGAAAGGACACCCGCCCCTTTGGATTGGATCTCCATTAAAGCAATATGCCGTGCCTCTTGACTCGGATTGATCAACATGAAAATATAATGGATCCAGCCGTCCAGCCAGAAAAGCAGGCGCTGAAATTTCCCCGGTGTATACATATTTGGCGAACGGATCACCTCAGGCCTGCTGTAATTCGCATGAGAACCCAGCGCCACATAGACCACAGGGTGCGTTGTTTCATGTCCCTGTGTGTCAGCGGCCTTGCGGACAGCATCCCACTTTTCGATATTGCCAGCCCCATGCTGGGAATATAAAACAGCATACGGCACATCATTCTTCAAATAAACAGCCACCATTTCCCAATCCCCTTCATGATGATTCATGCCATTTGCCGCGAGCCGCCAATCATTGAAGGCATAGAAAAAATGGTACTGAAGAATTGTCCATTCATTTTTCGCCTCATCAGCTTCCTTCAACACACGCCCATAATAAACGGGCTGTGATTCCTTTTCCAATATCTTTGCATACTGGGCGTACGATTCCTGCGCGATGCGTTCCGTTGCCTGCGAAAGCATATCCATGACAAGCCCCGGACCTTCGGGAATGACACGATCCAAAACGAACTTCATTGTACGAACAGACATGTACACCAAAGCCAGTAAATAAATGGGCAGCAAGATCAGGTATTCAACCTCAACACTTAAATATTGACTCGGCTTAAGAAAAAACCAGATCGGCGCAATTTCCAGACCAATAAAAAACAACGCGGCCAATGCCGCAGGGATAATTCGCAAACGAATTGGAGAAGCCGCCATAAAAATGACAAGCGCCGCGATCAGCGAAACCGCCAAAAAAATTTCTGCAACGGC
>JAVBXV010000055.1 GCA_030824405.1 Anaerolineales bacterium
TGCTTTGATAAACCTGGTTGTCTCAGATCATAAAATTTCATACGTTATAAGAGTTGCAGAATCATGTCTCAATCCACCTTTGATGTTCTCCTTGAAAAATTCACCTACGGCGGCGAAGCCATGGGCCGCCTTGCGGACGGTCGTGCTGTGTTCGTGCCGTTTGGCCTGCCCAATGAGCGTGTGCGCATATATCTGACCGAAGAAAAACGCAGCTTTGCGCGCGGCGAAATCGTCGAAATATTGGAAGCCTCGCCTGATCGAATTACACCCAAATGCAGGCACTTCACTCAGTGCGGCGGATGTCATTATCAGAACCTATCCTATGCGCAGCAGATACTGGCAAAAACAGAAGTTCTACGCGACCAGCTTCAACGCATTGGCAAGATACAAAATCCACCTGTGAACCCAATGGTGGCATCGCCCAAAGAGTGGAATTATCGTAATCATGTTCAGTTCCACATTGCTGAAGATGGCAAAATTGGTTTCATAAATTCCCGCGGACGAAATGTCCTCTCCATTTCAGAATGTCATTTGCCAGTGGATGAGATCAACAGCTTCTGGCCGTCATTGCAATTCGAAGGAAACACAGAGGTGGATCGTCTCGCTTTGCGCGCCGGGCAGGATGATGAATTGATGCTCGTGCTCGAATCGCAAAAACCTGAAACTCCAGAACTTGAGATCGAAGCGGATATTTCAGTTGTGCATGTTTATGAAGATCATCCTGTGGTGATTGCAGGGCAGGATCACTTTTTTATAAATATTTTGGGGAAGGAATTTCGCGTTTCTGCAGGTTCTTTTTTTCAAGTAAATACTTTAATGGCCGAGAAGATGGTGGAGCATTTACTGGCGAAATTGCCGGTCACTGCCTCATCAACACTCATTGATGTCTATTCTGGTGTAGGTCTGTTCAGTAAATTCTTCGCCCCCACCTGCGGACGTGTGATCGGCATTGAAGAATCCGAATCGTCCTGTGAAGATTTTGCATTCAATTTGGATGAGTTTGACAATGTGGAATTGTACGAAGGCGCCGCGGAAGAAGTGTTGCCCGGGCTGGCGGGACAAATTGAGAACCTATCTCACATGATCGTAGACCCGCCGCGTGCAGGGCTTGAAAAATTCGCCCTGGATGCGATCATCGACCTGATGCCGCAGGTGATCGCGTACATCTCGTGTGACCCATCCACGCTGGCGCGGGATGCGGCACGGCTTATCCATGGGGGCTATCGTTTGCTGGAAGTCACTCCGTTCGATCTTTTCCCCCAAACCTATCACATCGAATCAATTTCGATCTTTGAAAAAGAAACTCCCCAAGGCTAGCCTTGGGGAGTTTCTTTTTTTGTTTATCCCTCTGTGACGACGATGATCTTGTCTTCTGCAGAGAATGAAATCTTTTCAGACTTATTTGGATTGGTGTGTACACCATAGGCTTTTTCTGCATTGTGGCTTTCGCTCATTACGCGATACCCAATGGCAGTTTCGCCGCGTCTGCGGGCGGCTTCGGCAACGGTGTAAAAGTTGACAGGTTGACCTGTAACCACGTAATCGCTGACTGGCTTAAGGTAGATCTCGGCGCCTTCGGGATCGAACATATCTGTAAATACGCCCATCAGCTCAGCGTCTTCAGAAAGCTGCGCCATCATTAAACTTACCAGATGTTCGCTGACAATGAAGTCGTCCACTTTTGCGGCTTCGGCCAGTTCACGATTGCGAAGGTCGAGCATTTCGCTGACGATCGAGAATGGGGTTTCATCGCGTTCAGCAATATCGCGCAGGTGCAATAAGGTTACCAATGTGATCGCGTCCGCTTCCTGTGGTTCAAGGTGGTTGTAGGCCAGCACGATGACGTGATCGTATTCTGTGGCTTCCAACTTTTCCAGCAGGGCGCGGTCGCGAATATTGCCTTCCTGTACAACGATCTTTTGGTTGGTGAGTTTTCCACTATCCAACTTAATTTGTTTATCAAGTTCGTAGATATCCGAAACCACGGTCACCTGCGAGCCTTTGGCTACATAGTTATCCAACTCGCGGATGATGGTTGCACCGGAACGATTCCAACCAAGGATGAGGGCTTTCTCAGGCTGAGGCTTGGATGACTTTCCACCTTGCTGAATCAGGCTCTCGTCAATGGGGAGGCGGGCAAGTCCTGAGAGTTGGATCTTGTCGTCGTCTTCCGCGATCAAAAAGAGTTGATCGCCTGATTCGATGCGTCCATCAATGGGTGGATTCATCATGGTCGTGCCGTCTGCTTTGCGAATGCCCATGACTGTAGATGTTTCGAATGCCATCACTGCTTCGCCATAGGTCTTTCCGGAGAGATTGGGCTCCTGCTTGAAGTAGATCTCATCGCCGCCGAAGTTCATCAACTCGGTGTAGACGATGGAAAGACCACTTTGGCGGGAGGTCTGTGCGACCACGCGGGCGATCATATCTGTAGTGAGAATGGACTGAACCACATCTTTTGTGCCGAGCATTTTCACCACGTCCATGTTCTTGGGGTCGCGGATCTGTGTGACGATGTGATAGGGCGCTTCGCGGCGGTTGGGATTGTTAGTGATCGCCAGAACGGATTTGATGATGTGAGTATCGGGGTCGGCGCCATCTGCAATGATAATGATGGAGCGCGCACTGTGCGGGCTGACAATTTCAAGATCGTTCAGATCGATGGGGCTTCCCGAACGGCAGATGATGCGGGTATTCTTTGTGTCTGAGATGCGTTCACTGATCGCATCTTCCATCTCGACCTTATCCTGATCGGCCAAAATGACAATTGCTGCGCCGCTTTTGCGGTTTTCATTGGCGAGCACGAGTTCTGAAATAATGGTGAATATTTGCGGGGTCCAGCCGAGAATGACAGTGTGGTCATTTTCCAAAGCCTGCGAGCGGCCTTTGCGAAGCTCGTCCATTTTGTCTTCGATGCCATTGTTGATGATACCGATCAGGGCGCTGACGACGAATACACCGCCGAAGGTAACGATCAACATCATGGTCAGGAAGAAGGGACTGCCTGTGTCGCCGCCCATGGTGCCAGAATCGAGTGTACGCAGTAAACTCATCCACGCCACTTGCAGGAAGCTTTCGTCATTGGGTGCGGTGTTGGTCACTTTTACCAATGCGGCGGCAACGAAGATGATCAATGCAGATAGAACGAATAAACCGGTCAACATTGCGCCGGTACCACGTGACATGAAATTATCGAACCAATACTGGAATCTTTGTTTGAATGTAGGTGCTTTCATACTACTCCTCGAACCTTCTGAAATTTGGTCTATTATACGGGTAATCCATTTTCAGAACAGATGCAAATTCGTAAGGATTCCTGTTGAGATTTATACTTGGCAGGTAGCCCGTTTTTTAATCAATCTGTAATCATTTACAAGTAACATCAGGCAGTACTGGAAAGTCTATGCAGTGCAAAAATAGCTTGAATATAAAGAGTGAGGTGACCCATGTTCCAGTTTGAAGGATTTGACCGCCGCAAGGAAGAAGACCGTGTTCGTGCAGAGGGACGACTGCCTCCCGGCCAATCGTTGACCCAGAAATTCCCAGTGCTGCATTATGGGCCTGTCCCTATGTTTAACCCCGCCACATGGGATCTGCGCGTGTGGGGTGAGGTGGAAAAGGAAAAACGCTGGACTTGGGATGAGTTCAATCAACTGCCGCGCACAAAGATCCAAATGGATATTCATTGTGTGACGCGTTGGAGCAAGTTTGATACGGTTTGGGAAGGCGTGTCCATCAAGTCACTGGTGGATGGCGGCCTGATCAAGATCAAGCCTGATGCCACACATGTCATGCAGCACGCCGAATATGGCTTTACTGTGAATCTGCCGATCGAGGTGGCGCTGCAGGAGAACTTCCTGCTTGCCACTCATGTGAATGGCGAGCCCATTACCCCTGATCATGGGTATCCGCTGCGCGGCATGGTGGGGTTTATTCCCGGGCGCGAAGAACTTGAAACTCCATATTTATGGAAAGGCGCCAAGTGGCTGCGTTCCCTGGAATTTATGCCGCGTGATAGACGTGGTTTCTGGGAACAGGCCGGTTATCACAACCGCGCCGATATATGGCGTGAAGAACGTTTTGGTTAAATAAAAAAATCCCTTCGGAGTTTATTCCGAAGGGATTTTTGTTTATGGCCGTTTGCCAAGTGTAATGGTGAGGTCTACTTTTTCTTCGCCGCGCAGCACGGTAAGGACGACGGTGTCGCCGGGGCCTTTGTTGGTGATGAGATAGGAAAGCATTTCATCAAAGGTGCGCACTTCGCGTTCGTCAATGCCGATGATCAAATCTCCGCCGCCAAGCAGGCCGGGGATGTTTGTTTTCACAGTTCCTTTTTGCAGACCAGCCTGGTCGGCCGGGCCGCCAGGAATCACTTCTGTAACATAAGCGCCGGTGTATGATTTCAATCCCAGCGCGTTGATCACATCAAGCGAGAGCGAATCAAATGAGGATACGCCAAGATATGGATAATCGTATTCACCAAATTCGATCAGCCCGGGCACCACACGTTTAATCATGTTGCTTGAAATGGCGAAACCGATCCCTGAATTGACCGGGTTGCCATCCTGATTTACGTTGAAGGTATTGATTGCGCGGTTGACACCGATCACTTCACCTAAAATGTTGAAGAGCGGGCCGCCAGAGTTGCCGGGGTTAATCGCTGCATCTGTTTGAATAATATCGCCTGCGGTAAATACATTCCCATCCGGGCTTTCATGGATCGAGTCTAATGTGCGGCCAAGCGCGGAGATAATACCGACGGTCATGGTGCTGTTTAAGCCAAAGGGATTGCCAATGGCTACTACGGTCTGACCAACTTTCAGCACGCTTGAATCGCCAAGCGGGAGCGGATGAAGCTCCTCGGCTGGCACATCCACTTTTACAATGGCGAGGTCTGAGTCGAGATCAGTTCCGATCACAGTGCCGTATGCCATGAAGCCAGAAGTGAAGCGCACCTCAACTGTATTCGCGCCCTCGATCACATGGAAGTTGGTGACGATATGGCCCAGCGCATCATACACAAAACCTGAGCCTTGTCCTTGGTCTGTAATGATGGCCACCGTGCCAAGACTGGCGCGGTCAAATAATGCCACCAACACTTCACCTTCGGCGGCCGGGTTTGTGATATCGCCGCTTATGGGCGCAACTGCTTCCACGTTTTCAACTACTTCTATTGTTGCGGCAGCGGGCTGAGCCGCTGGTGCTGCCTGACAGGCCAGAATGGCAAGTGTTAAAACAACAAAAGCCAAAATGCTTTTCTTTTTATTCATTATTAAGAGTCTCCTGAATTTTTAAAACTTTATGCGGGCAGCTTCTTCGAGTAATTCTCTTTGTTTGGACGACAGGTATTTCGGAACTTGTACCTTCAATTTGACGAAAAGATCACCTTTTGTGGTCGGGCTTTTTAAGTGTGGCATTCCGCGGCCAGCCAGCCGAAAAACCTGTTCTGGTTGTGTGCCCGCAGGAATACTTAATTTCACAACTTTGCCCGCAGGGGTTTGCACATCCGCATCGCCGCCGAGGAGCAGCGTAAATATGCTGACTG
>JAVBXV010000250.1 GCA_030824405.1 Anaerolineales bacterium
AGGAAATCGTACCGAGGATCGTTGAGGAAGCGGGATTAAGTAGAGAACAAAGCCTGACAAGCGCAGACTAGCGATCACCTTCTCAGCGTTTGCAATTCGGCATCTTTCAACTCACGCCACTTCCCCACTTCCAAATTGCCGATCTCGATATTGCCGATCGCCACGCGGAAAATTCTCAGCGTGAACAGCCCCACTGTGGCGGTCATGTGACGGATCTGGCGCTTCTTGCCTTCCTTCAACTTGATCTCAAGCCAGGCAGTCGGTCCATGTGGGGTGACGGGTTTGGTGCGCACAGGCAGGTTCGGCTCAGGGATGAGGCGTACCTGTGCAGGGCTGGTGAAGTGATCTTTGATCTGCACTCCCTTTGAGAGTTTCTCCAGTTTCTCGGGAGTTGGGTCACCTTCCACCAAAACATAGTATGTTTTTTCGATGTGATGTTTTGGGTCGGTCAGGCGTTTGATCAGGCCGCCGTCATCGGTCAGCAGTAGCAGACCTTCGCTGTCACGGTCGAGGCGGCCAGCGGCATAGACATTCGGCACGTCGATAAACTGCTTGAGCGTGGAATGTCCTGTGCCTTCATCTGTAAACTGCGATAGCACGTCATAGGGTTTGTTGAAGAGGATATAGCGCATGGTCATAAAGTATAATGGGGAAAATCCGCCAGTGAAAGGAAGGGTCTCATATGCAAAACAAAACCGTCATCAAAGATAAAGTTGAAAAGCTAAACAAGAAGAAACACATCATCAAAAAGTATCACCCCCAGGAACAGGACATCACCGTTGAAGTAGCAGAGGATGGGGACTATGTTGTTGAGAAGCTTAGTCTCGAAGGTTTGCCAGAAAAAATGAATGACGGCAACCCGATCACATGGATCAACAACTTCTCGATCAAGAAAAACGGAAACTATATCAATCAAAGATTCTTTGTCACTATCCCCGATATAGGTTCCTCGAAGCTGATCATTTATGATGGAAACGGAAACCCCTACTACTACACAGGCGAGATCAAGAATAACGTCTTTGAATTGACAGACGGCGACCCGGCAGTGGGTCATTATCCGTAAAGTATCAGGATAGATCCATGTAATGTTTTTTTAGTGCGCGCCGCCAGGGTACATTCTCCACGTACATGCGGCGTGCATCTTCTGAAGGAAGTTTTGAGACTTGCGCATCCAAAAGCTGAATTGCATTCCGCAATACGCTTTCGGCACGCGAGTCTCTTTTTTCTTTTAAAACCAGAAAACAGGTGAGTGCAATACGTAAAGGCTCTTCGGCTCCTTCGAGGTTGGGATTTTCCTGCATGTAAATCAATATCTTTTCCACCTCGGTCATGGCAGTATCCATATCCAACAGTTCGAAGGCGGCTTGAGCAATGCCCGCACGCGACTCAGCGATCAACACTGGCACATGAACTTCTTCACGAATCTGCAATGAGGAAATAAAAGACTCCTTTGCGCGGACTAACTGGCCGTTTAATAAATATCCATACCCAAGATAGAAAAAAGCCCAGGCAGTGCCTGTCCGATCACCGATCTTGCGGGAAAGGTCGTGAGCTCTTTGTGCCCATTCAATGGCAACAGCGGGGTTTTCCTTTCCAACACATGCGGCGCTCAAATTGATCAGGGTGTACATTTCCTGAGTTCGATTGCCCACTTCGCGTGCAATGGCAAGGGCGCGGACATAAGATTCCAGCGCCGCTTCGTAATTGCCCAATATCCCATCCACCCAGCCTATATTTGTAAGGCATAACCCAACAGCATATAAATTTCCCCGCTCCTGGTTGATCACCAGCGATTGCTCAAAGCTATCACGTGCAGCAGAGTAATCGCCCTGAGACAAGCCAATTACATTGGCAATATTATTCAAGACGCTCGCTTCAAGATCGCGATTACCAATTTCGCGGGCAATCTCAAGAGCAAGGGTCTGATATTCATGCGCTTTTGAAGGTCCCAGCTTTTCAAGAGCGATCAACCCGAGTATGGTCAGTGCGCTTCCCTCTCCATAGCGATTTCCAACGGAGCGGGAATATTCAATAGCATCCTGAGCATGTTTGAAACCATCGTCCAAATTTCCCAGGCGTACATACGCACTGGCTAATACATTGTAGGCTTTACTCAGCGTTTCCGTATCATTAACGGAGCGTGCCAGCTCAATGGCGCGCTCGCTGGATGAAATCACCCGTGCGTTCTCACTTGTGGTTGCAAAATAATAAGCGCGCTTCACAGAGGCACGCCCAAGCAAGCGGGTGTCATTCAATGTTGCCGCAATCTCCTCCAAGATCGTGAGATCAGCATCTTCCCTGCTGCGATCGCCTGTGTTGTAATAAATATCCGCTCGTTTGTAGATAATTTCAAAGCGGGCATGAAGATCATTTTGTGGAATCAGGGCAAGGGCGCGAGTGAGGTAGTCCACGGCCTGGGCGTTTTGATATACCCGGGTGGATGTATCAGCTACCAGTTTAAGATAATGAAGCGCCTTTTCATCCAGCAGCGCGTGTTCGGCGTGATAAGCCAATTCTCCGTAATGGGGTTCGAGATCGTCTTTATACAGCACTTCCATGGCGCTGACAGCCAGGGCGTGCAATGTGCGCTGGCGCGAAGTCAACTGCATTGAATAAGCCGCATCACGCAATAACGCATGGCGGAAGAAATATTCCAACTCGTTGAGCGGCGCCCAAATATTGGCCTGCTCGGCGTTGTTCACGTTCTTTATTAATTCGGGATCATCCGTCAGAATTTGAGCCAGCAAACGTACTTCAAATTCACGGCCCAAAATGGATGCGGTTTGCACGGCGTCACGAACATGTTGCGCGAGGCTGTCAAGACGCGCAATAAGCACAGATTGAATATCCGCAGGCATGGAGGTTTGCGCTTGTTTGCTGGCGTAATATTTTCCATCTTTTTGCAGAACAAGATCACCCTGTTCGTGAAGGTATCGAATGATCTGCTCAACAAAAAACGGATTTCCGTCAGCGCGTTGATCGAGCAATTGCACCAGAGATGAAGAAACGGGCTTCCCTAGAATATCCTCGGCAAGACCAGACGTGCTGGCGGAAGATAGACCGCCAAGTTTGATCTCGTGCATGGCAACTTCGTCCATGAGTTTGACCGAATCACCTTCCAGTCTTTGGGTGGCAATGATCGCGATCGGATATTCTTTTGAAGGTTCGGCAAGCAGGGTGCGTACAAAATAAGAAAGGAACGCGCCTGTGTCTTCATCCAGCCAGTGTGTATCTTCCATAAAAAGCACGAGCGGAGTTTGTAAACTTTCTGCACGCAATAACGCACCAAGAGCGATCAATGTGTTTTCGTAACGGCTTTTTGCTTCCAACTGTTCGTACAGAGAATCGGGAACGGTGATATTGATCAATGCCGCCAACACTGAGCTGGTGCGCGTTAATTCAGCGGCGAGTTCCTGATTGGGAGTATTTTTTATCAGGGTATCCAGTTGATTCGTAAAACGGACCCAGTTATTTGCATCTGTATCGCCATCAAGAAGATCGAAACGTTTGCGCAGCCAATCCATAAAGGGATTGAAAGACTGGCGCAGGATGTCATTGGATTGGCACACCACCCAACGGGCATGAAATTGCTGGAAATACTCTGAAATTTGAAAAGCATGCGTGAGGCGGCTCTTACCAATTCCTGCCTCACCCTTCAACACCATCACCCCTGCAAATTTGCCTGTCTTCAAAGGTTCCGCGAAATCTGCAAGCGCCTGCATCTCCGTTGAGCGGCCGAGCAATTGTCCTTGATATACAGTTTCAGCCAGTTCCTTGCGGCCAAGCAGTGCAAAGGCCTTCTGCTTTTGGGTAAATCCCTTGAACTTGAATTCGTCCAGATATTCGATCTTGAAATTCTTTTCAGCGCGGCGGGTAATTTCCTCGTCCATCCAAAAACTGCCTGCGGCGGCGTTTTCCATCAAACGTGCAGCAAGGTTCACGCCCCAGCCGTAACTTGTATAATCTTCACGCAAGGCAGAACCCATAAAACCCGCATACCCAACATAATAAGATATGCCGGCACGCAAATCCAATTGAGTGTGTTCGGAAAGCTCAAGCAAAAAATTCAGAGCACGCATCACATCGTTTTCGTGGGCAACGGGTGCGCCCCAAAACATCAGCAAATTAAAGCCCTTATCTCCCAGGTCTGGGCGCAAAAAGAAGCCGCCATAGCGGTCTTGCAAGGCGTACACAGTCTCCATAAAAGGAGTGATCAATGCTTCATCTGTAATATGAATGGGGATATCAATAAATAGATTTACAACCTGCCGAAACTCACCCACGATGGGTAAATTCGCAACTTTTTCAGAGAGGAAAATTCCTATCAGGTCAGAGTCAACTTGCGGGGCCGAAACAGGATGCGGTGCTGGCAGATCCACATTGGCAGCCAGTATCTGAAAACATGGTCCAATTTCCTGCGCCGTTACAAAACCCTGCAGTAACTGATAGGCAGCAGGGTCTGCAATCACCTGCCCCGGGCGCGCGAATTTCTCTCCCTGCACCGCCCCCGTAATACTTTCTCCTCGAAACCAAAACGTTGCATGCGCGCCATCTCTTGATTTAAATATTTGCCACGTTGTTTCGCCAAAACCCATCCCCGCCTTGATCGAAATTGGAAAGTTGCCAAATGCGGTTTGCACATGCGGGTTTTCCTGAACATGCAGCTGCATAGCCAGTGCAGACGATAAACAACGCTTCACTGCATCAGCTGGAGATTGGTCGGCAGGAAACAAGGCAGTAAACGCATCCCCGGCATACCCAACCACAAAACCGCCCTGCTCATATACCGCGTTGACCAGAGGCCCAAAGACAACGCGCATGATATCCGTTAGTATCTCTGCGCCAATATGGCCCTGCTTCGACAATACATCTGCCATGGTGGAAAAACCAGAGAGGTCAACGAATAAAGCCGCCCCCTGAATAACGCCATTGGCACGGTTTTCTTTATATCGATCAAGGATAAAGGTGGGAATAAGGGCTCGCATAATGTCCAATTTTACCTGTGAATTCAGTCTGGTATGGGTACAACAGGAATATAATCAGAAGTATGAGTATTTCATTTGAGATCCGTGTTTGTCAAAGTTGTGACCTGCGCTACCCCATCGCCACGGGACATCCCTTTGGCGTCCGCTGCCCCCATTGTTTGGGAGAGACAACCGTGGTCATCAGCAGGGAAATTACAGAGGAGTTTTCGGCTGAGGATATAAAAAAAGGCAACGGAATGTCTGTCTTGGTGGACAACGTCCGCTCGGCGTGGAATGTTGGTTCGATCATGCGCTCGGCTGACGGGTTCGGGTTTGGCCATATTTATCTGTGCGGCATCACCCCTACGCCAGATCAAGACGCCGTCCGAAAGACCGCTCTGGGCGCTGAAGAATTCGTCACCTGGTCTTATCACAAAGACGCCGTCAAACTGGTGCAGGGATTGAAAAAAGAAGGCTGGAAGATCTGGGCACTGGAAGACGACCAAAGAGCAGTGGATATTCAAAAAGCAGGCGTAAAAAAGCGAAAACAAAAGCCAGAGGAACAAA
>JAVBXV010000252.1 GCA_030824405.1 Anaerolineales bacterium
TGTAACGATGTATAGGATTCGTAGAGTTCTTCGCGTAACAAGTGTAAGAGATCTGGAATCCCTGACCCATTGATCGCGGAGATGGCAACTGCTTTTGGAAATTCTTTGAGAATTTCACGAGCCTGCTCAGGGTTTTGAAGCTGGTCTGATTTGTTGAGCGCGGTAACCATTGGGATATGGCTTGCGTCGATCTCTTCCAAAGTTTCCTGCACGGCCTGAAATTGGCTTAACGCATTCGGATGCGAAATGTCTACCACGTGCAGGAGCAGATCTGCATCAGCGATCTCTTCCAGTGTGGCGTGGAATGCAGCGACCAGTGAGGTGGGTAACTTTTGAATGAAACCGACTGTGTCTGTCATCAGGGCAAGGTCATTGCCGGGGAGCTCCACTCGTCTTGTAGTGGGGTCGAGAGTGGCGAATAATTGGTCGGCCACATATACTTCGGATTTTGCGATGCGATTCAAGAGTGTGGATTTGCCCGCGTTGGTATATCCAACCAGCGCAACGGTAGGGATGCGTGACCGTTTTCGTTGTGCACGATAACGCATGCGATGGGCTTCCACTTTTTCCAATTCGCGTTTGATGTGGGTAATTCTTTTGCGAATGGCGCGTTTGTCCACTTCGAGCTGGGTTTCGCCTGGGCCGCGCAAACCAACACCGCCTGTTGAGCCTGCACTGCCACCACCGCCGCCCGCCTGACGTTCCAGATGGGTCCAGGCACGGGTGAGACGCGGCAGGTTGTATTCGTATTGAGCGAGCTCCACTTGCAGCATGCCTTCACTGGTGCGGGCGTGCTGGGCGAAGATATCGAGGATCAGGGCGGTTCTGTCCAATACGCGGATATTTGGCGCGAGTGCCTTTTCCAATTCACGCTGATGACGTGGAGAGAGCTCATCATCAAAAATAACCACTTGGGAAAGGGTCTCTTCAGCGAGAGCTTTTAGCTCCTGCACTTTACCGGGGCCAATATAGGTTTCTACATAGGGACGGTCAAGTTTTTGAGTGAGTTCGCCAACCACGTCCACACCGGCAGTATCTGCCAGCAGGGTGAGTTCGGAAAGCGAATCTTCAATGGTGAGCAATTGTTTTTGTCCGCGAATTTCGGCGCCGACAATGAAGGCGCGTTCACGCGGGGGAGTTGTTGATTGGGGTGTTTTCTTTGACACTGATTTCCGATTCTTTCGTTTGATTTTCGAAGTTGCTAAATAATCGCGCAATGCGCGGGTCGGTGGCTTCACTGCGTGTGGGCAGAAGAATGTGAAAGGTGGAGCCTGGTAATTTTACTTCGTCATAGCCGCCAGATTCAACCCAGATCGTGCCGCCATGTGCTTCGATGATGCCGCGCGTAATGGACAAGCCCAGCCCGGGTCCGCCACCTTTGAATTTTGTCCTGCCGCTGGAATGCAGGTCTGTGCGGCCTAATTGGCCGAACTTCTCGAAGATGGTGGCCTGATGTTCAGGCGAGATGCCGATGCCTGTGTCAGTGACGGTGATCTCAACGAAGCCGGGCAGCAGGCGTCCGTTAATGGTGATCGTCCCTTTATCGGGCGTGTATTTGATGCTGTTGGTGAGTACGTTTTGCAGCGCCTGATAGAGGCGTTCTGTATCCGCGTAGATCATCAGATCGCTGCCTTCAAATTCGAGGATGTTGAGTGTTTGCTTGCGTTCTGTGATCGTCTTTTGTAATTCGTTTTTCAAAAGATTAAGCAAATGGCTGACCCACATGGGCTGAAAGTTGAGTGTGAGCAGATTGTTGTCGATCAACGAGACATCGATCATGTCGTCGATGATGCGGCGCAGGCGGCTGATGCCAGTATTGACACCCTGGAGCAGGCTGTCCATTTGGGTATCTTTTGCCACATCTGCCATCATGGATGTGTAACCTTCGATCAGGGTGAGCGGTGTTTTGAGTTCGTGTGCGGCCACCGAAATAAAACTGGATTTGCTGCGATCGAGTTCCTGAAGTTTTTCCTGCACCTTGCCGAGTTCGTTGGAAATGTGGGCTACGCGTGTTTCCATTTCATAGCGTACCACCACGCTCAAGCTGTGTGTAAAAATGGGAATGACCGCCGCAAGCACTTCAAGCGCTTCCTCTTTTTCGAGGTTGTTGCTTGTTACTTCAATGATGAGCGCGATCATGCGGTTGATCACAAACGATACGTAGTAATCGCCCTCTTCGAGATTGGTCTCTGTGGGGGAGCGTCCCCAATCATAGAGGATCGGGTCCAGCCAGGCGGTGTCTCCTGTTGCCACGGTCTGTTCAAGCAGTTCATAGAATCGTTCGAGTTGTTCTGCGAAGCCCACACGCACGCCTTCGCCGCGAGCCAACTCGCGTGATACACGTTCGATCCAAATGGGGCGAATCTTTTGCAGGGACTCTTGAACTGCCATATTAGTAAGTGTAAATCCTCTCCCGTTTTTTTGCCATATCACATTTGTTACGGTGTACGTTCGTTATTGCTGTGCAGTTACCCAATGCCAGAGGGTGTCGCCCACGGCCAGCAGGCTTTCGGCTGATACTTTATCTGGTGTGTCTTGTGTGGTGTGCCAGTATTCGTAATCAAAATCAATGATGTCAACAGCGGGGATGCCAGCTTCTAAAAACGGAGTGTGGTCATCAAGCATGCTGTGCTTTTCGGTTGCGATGAACACGTCACCATATCCGAGAGATGCGGCTGTGTCCCAAATTTCTGCGCGGATGGTTTTATCGGAATTTTGTTCAAGATAAATATTGAGGTCCTTATCGCCGATCATGTCAACGATCACGGCGGCGCGCGGGTTGATCTCCACTTCGGCTACAAAAGCGCGGGAGCCGAGAATCCAATCCCAGCCTTCGATGCGGCCATTGTCTTCGGTGTCGAAGAAAACCAACCAGGTTGGGATCGTGTCTTCTGGCAGCGTGCGGGCAAGCTCAAGCAAAACGGCCACGCCAGAGGCGCCGTCATTTGCGCCAGGGACGGGTTCAGTTTGTTTGGCAGGATCAGGATCATGGTCCGCGATGAAGCGGGTGTCGTAATGTGCGCCAAGGATGATCTGCGGCGCTTCGTTATCTCGTTTGGCGATGATGTTATAGATGGGATGTCCCATACGATTGGATTCATGGACTTCCACCATCCAGCCCGCGGATTCGAGTTCTGTGCGCATCCATGCGCGGACTTGAGCATGTCCCTCAGACCCAGGCGTTCGTGGCCCGAAAGCGACCTGCGTTTGAACATCTGCATAGGCTTGTTCGCCATTGAATGTGGCCGAATTTTGGCTGGAACTTGCGAATGAAAATATATACCAACCTGAGATGACGATCAGTAAAATTCCTATGCCCGTCAGGTATAGACTGATGGATTTTTTATTCATGTGCGGCTTCCTGTTCGGTGAGATATTTTTCAAGTTCAGAAGCCGCTCGTTCAGAGTAGGCCATGCCTTTTTCCCGTTTGCCAACTTTTTTGGTGAGGAAGAGCGGGGGCAAAATTCCAAAGTTGGCTTTCATGGGTTGAAAATCTTTCAGGCTGGCATTCGTAATGTAATGACAAAGCGCTCCAAGCATGGTTTCGCGTGGAAGTGTGAGCGGGGTTTGTTGATTGAGCAGGCGCGTCATGTTGATGCCCGCCAGCAGGCCTGTGGCAATGTTGCCCATGTAACCTTCCACGCCAGTGATCTGGCCTGCGAAGAAAAGATCATCGCGTGTGATGTGCTGTAGTGTGGGGCGCAGTAATTTTGGCGAAGAGATAAATGTATTGCGGTGCATCTGGCCGTATCTTTCAAACTCCGCATTCTCAAGCCCAGGGATGAGACGTAGAACGCGTCTTTGTTCGGGGAATTTCAAATTGGTTTGAAAGCCAACCATGTTGTATAAACTGCCCGCCAGATTATCCTGGCGAAGTTGAACGATGGCATATGGTCTTTTGCCAGTGCGCGGGTCACGCAGGCCAACGGGGCGCATGGGCCCGAAAGCCAGAGAATCTTCTCCGCGCTCGGCAATGATCTCAACAGGCAGACAGCCTTCAAAAAAGTGGCCTGCCTTGACGCCCGATTTTATGGATTCCTCAAAGGAACGCAGTTCGATCCTTTCGGCAGACTTGAGTTCGTTCACGAAATGATAGTATTCGTCTTTCGTGAACGGACAATTGATGTAATCGCCTTCGTCCTGCTCTCCTTTGTCGTAGCGCGAGGCGCGAAAGGCAATCTCCATGTTGATCGATTCTGCCTGCACGATGGGTGAGATCGCATCGAAGAAAAATAAATGCTCCTCGCCGCTTAAGGCCGCAATTGAATCTGTCAGATTGGCAGAGGTCAACGGGCCGCTGGCAACAATTACGGGCGTGGCGGGAATCGTCTTTACTTCCTCACGAATGAGGGTGATCTTCGGATGGTCTTCTATTTTTTTAGTAACGAGCTGGGCAAATTTTTCACGATCTACTGCAAGCGCCGCGCCCGCAGGCAGGGACGTTTCTTCTGCGCAATCCAGAAGCATGGAATTCATTCTGCGTAGTTCGTTTTTCAGAACGCCCGAGGCGCGATCTGTCAGGTTGGAACCAAGCGAGTTGGAACAGACCAGCTCGGCCAGATCACCAGAAAGATGCGCGCCTGTTGGGTTGGAGGGGCGCATCTCGTACAGTTTCACATTCAATCCACTTTGTGCGGCTTGCCAGGCAGCTTCACTTCCAGCCAGCCCGCCGCCAATTACGGTTAAGTCAGTCATGTCGGGTCAATTTCCATTAATGTTCAAGATAGAACCTGACCGCTTTGTAATTTTGCGGCAGGTGAAAATGTATTTTACCATTCAGCCTAATGTATAATTTGGGGAGAAAACCATGCAGATCGAAACAGGCATCGAAACCCAGTTAAAAGACGCGGCGCAACTCTCTGGTGCTGTGTGGGCCGTTATAGCCGAACGCATAGGCGGGGTATGGTTATTGCGTTCGATCTATCATCTCAATAAAACAACACAAAACGAATTAATGGAATATCTTGCCCGCCCCTCTGTGGATTCGTGGCTGTGCGGCTCGTTGAGCGGAGGAACTGTCCGCTCTAATACGCTGCCCAAAGAAAGCAAGCTGGGCAGTGAAAGATTCTTTGCCTTCCCGCTGGCTGGCGCATCGCAAACTGTTCTTGTTGGAATTAATGAATTGACATCAGACGGGCAGCGCCTGTGGAAATTGACAGCTTCGCTTCTGGCAGGGCGTGCCGCTCCCATGCCGCAGCCGTTCCTGCCTGACCTGCAATCTGGTCTGGCCTTCGATCTGCCTCTCGCCATCGAAAAAGTGTTGGGCGCCTTCGTCCAATCTGTCAGTTGTCAGGGAGCGTGGATCGCGCTTCGGCGCGGCGAGTCGCTTGATATTCAGGCAGAGTGGAATGACCCAAAGGCAAAGGGTGTATCTCTGCTAATTGAGTCGAATCCAATTCTCAGGCGTGTGAACCGTTCTTTATCGCACGTAGTTATTTTACGAGACCAACCCAATTGGGATAACCTCCCTTATGGCTCCTTCAAGACAGGGATCAATGTTTGGGTGTGTATTCCGCTCGTGATCGGGC
>JAVBXV010000272.1 GCA_030824405.1 Anaerolineales bacterium
TTGACACACACGAAATATGGCGGCAATCAATTTGAAGGCACGCTCAAAGGTGACGAGATTTTACAAACCGTGGATACGCCCTACGGAAAACTAAGCGCCATCATTTGCTGGGACGCAGATTTTCCCCTCGTTGTAAAACAAGCTGGCGAACAAAATGTTGATTTGATCTTTATCCCTTCGAACGATTGGCTTGAGGTGAAAGACATTCACGCAGGCATGGCAACTTTCCGCGCTGTGGAAAACGGCATGAGTATCTTTCGTCAGACGGGGCAGGGCGTTTCGGTGGTGACAAATGCATTCGGCAAAGTGATCCATCGCGTGGATAGTTTTGAAGAACAAAGCACTGCTGATTTCTCAGCAGTCCAAATGGTGGAAACTCCGATAGGTTCGGCGAACACACTGTATCCCTCTGTTGGCGATGCGTTTGGGAATGTGATGCTGGCTGGTTTGGCGGGGTTACTGATCGGGTTGTGGTGGACGAGAAAGAAATAAATTATTTACGATAGCGCAGGTCATGCTTTCGCATGACCTGCTTTTTTTCTTGTAAAATGGAAAGCATGAACGATGAACTGCACACGCTCAATTTTTTACTTGCCCGCCTGGAAAGAATTTCTGCTGATTCTGTTGTGGCTCACCGCGCCAGCGGAGTCCGTGGGGCAATGCTGAGGGTGGTGGAAAATATTGAGAGCGGCGAGCCTGTTTCAGGTCAGGAAGTAAAGCGGTTGATCGAGAGTGGGTATCGTCTTCTTGAAAGAGCGGCCAAAGAGAAGATTCGGTGACGGCGCGAACGAGTAAGGTTTCATCTAATAAGTCCATCCGCTATTTTATAGGAGAGTGAAGCATGAAAATGGGAGTATTCGGTTCAGGTTCAGTTGGGCAGACCATCGCGGCACGCCTCGCGGAATTAGGTCATGACGTCATGATCGGCACGCGCGATGTCAACAAGTTGAAGGAATGGCAATCGTCAAATCCAAGCGTGAAGCTTGGTTCGTTCGCAGAAACTGCGTCACATGGGGAAATGCTTTTTAACGCTGTATCAGGCGCAGGCACGTTGGAAGCGTTGAAGATGGCGGGAGAATCCAATCTCGGAGAAAAAGTCCTGGTGGATATTTCCAATCCGCTGGATTATTCAAAAGGGTTTCCGCCTTCCTTATTGGTGAGCAACACGGATTCATTGGCGGAGCAAATTCAGCGCGCGTTCCCAAAAGTAAAAGTGGTCAAGTCACTCAACACGGTGACGGCAAAGATCATGGTGCGCCCGCGCGAAGTGGCAAATGGCGAGCATACGATCTTTGTCAGCGGCAATGATGCGGACGCAAAAGCACAAGTGACCGCGCTGCTGCGATCTTTTGGCTGGAATGATATTTTGGATCTCGGCGGCATTACCAGCGCAAGAGGAACGGAAGCGTACCTGCTGCTGTGGGTGCGGATGTACGACTCGCTGCAAGACAGTATGATCAACGTGAAGATCGTAAAATAAAAAATTCCCGCAGTTGTCTGCGGGAATTTTTTATTTATTTAATTATTGGGCTTTTACAACACTGAATTTTTCTTTTCCGATTTTGTAATTGCCGCTGTGCTTGATGACCTGCTCAACGTGAGCTTCGGGGACATCCACAAAACTGAATTTGTCTTCGATGCGGATCTTGCCGATGGTGTAGCCAGGGATGTTTGCGTGGAAGGCGATCTGACCGACAATGTCGTTCGGGCGGATGTTATGTGCCTTGCCCTTGTTGACTTTCAAACGTACCATGCCTTCTTCGTGTGAGTCACTGCGGGGCGGCTTCTTTGCAAAATCACGTTTGGCTGAGCCGTATTCGCGCTTGCCAGTGGATGATGATTCGCCGCGTTTGCCGCCGCGACCGAATTCGCGTTCGGGCTTGCGGGAGAAATCTGCCTTCACGTCAGAGACTTCTGCGATGGGGCGCTGCTTTTCGTCACCACGGGAGATCTTGATGGCGGCGGCGGCGATGTTCATCACATCGTGGCCTGCGTCGATCAATTCCTGCACCATTTCGAGTTCGCGTTTGAAACGTCCACGGCCAAGCCAGATCTTGAGGTTCTCAACGGTTTGAGTCTCGCGATGTTTGATGATGTCTGATGTGGTGGGCAGTTCCATCTTTGTAACGAGCTGCTTTGTGAGTGCTTCCACTTCACGCATGCGGCGTTTTTCTTTTGGCGAAATGAGGCTGATGGCTATGCCAGCCTTGCCTGCGCGGCCTGTGCGGCCGATACGGTGGACATACACTTCGGCGTCATCGGGCAGGTGGAAGTTGAAGACGTGGGAAATGTCGTCAATGTCCAAACCGCGGGCGGCGACATCAGTGGCGACCAATACTTTTAATTGATTGGCACGGAAACGTCCGAGCACGCGTTCGCGGGCGTTCTGGTCCAGGTCACCGTGAATGGCTTCGGCGGGGATGCCGCGAATGACCAATTCATTGGCGAGTTGACCAGTCTCTGCACGGGTGCGGGCAAAGATCAGGGCGCTGTGAATGGGTTCGATCTCGAAGAGGCGGGTGAGGGCGTTGATCTTGTCACTATCGTGAACAAGGTAATAGCGTTGTTCAATGTGCGGGGTGTTGAGTGCGCTTCGTTTTACGGTAACAGCTTGAGGGTCACGCATGAAGCGGTTCGCAAGGGTGCGAATCCGCGCGGGCATGGTGGCGCTGAATAATGCGGTCTGACGTTCGGCAGGAGTTGTCGAAAGGATTTTTTCGACTTCTTCAACGAAGCCCATGTTGAGCATTTCATCGGCTTCATCCAAAACGACGGTCTTGATCTCGCTCAGGTTGAGGACACCGCGCTCAAGCAAATCGTTCAAACGGCCAGGGGTGCCAACGACAATATCCACGCCGCGTTTAAGGCTGTTGATCTGCGGGCTGTAGGGCTGGCCGCCATAGACAGCGAGCACACGCACGTTGAGATGCTTGCCATATTGGATCATCGAATCGGCAACCTGCAAGGCAAGTTCGCGCGTAGGCGCGAGCACCAGGGCTTGCGGATTTTTCTGACGTTCAAAATTATTAAGAATGGGGAGGGCGAAGGCGGCTGTTTTGCCTGTGCCAGTTTGGGCCTGACCGATCACGTCTGCGCCTGTGAGCATGAGGGGGATCATGCCTAATTGAATGGCGGTCGGTTCGGAATATCCAAGCTCGGTAATGGCCTTCATGATCTCTTCACGAAGGTTTAAAGAAGAAAAGTCGGTTGTCATCAGTTTTCCTTTTACATCCTTGCGAGGAGGGCGCTTTTCCCGATGAAGCAATCTCCCTTAACTACATTAAGGAAGTGCTTCGCCGCAAGAAACGCGGCTCGCAAAGACATGCTACGAAATGTTCTGATAACTCCGACTAACTGTGTATTGCCAATCAAGGTCCACTTTTACAAGGGAACCCGCCCAACAAAATGCCCCAGCATAGAACACCGGGGCGACCCCAAAACTACCTGGGGTGATCATTCGGAATGATCAAAACAATTTCCCAAAACGTTCACTCCCTAACGAGAGCGGACAGAGTCTACCACATTTTTTTCAATTCTAGACCTACTCCAGGGCTTCCATGCTCAACAACGTCCAGGCTCCCTGATCTTTCACGGCATAGACGCGATACAGGCGCTTGGGTTGAATGACCTCTCTGAATGAAGACGTGATGTTAAATTTGATACTGTCCATCTGTAAAATATGAGAGATCTGAGGCGATTGATGGCCGCGTCGATTGATTCCGCCCTGGGATGTGTACGCATCCGCACGCGCTTCGATGACCTGGATCGCGCCCAACGGACTCTCCGCAAGCGGGGTTCCCATTCCCCTGGCCATTTCCACACTGGCTTGATACTGACGCGGGACAATTACAAATACGAACAGGGCCGCAAAAATTGCCGCTCCCGCCATCACTGGCAGGAATAACCCGCCCAGCGAAGACTGCAGCATATCAAACACGCCTACAAAATATAAAACCACAACAAAGGCGAGCAGCCCAAAACCAAATATCAGGGAAACGATCGGGCTTTTATTATCATATTTGTTCGCAGAATATGTCATGAAATTTCGCGCATCTTCGAAGTGCTTCAACTGGGCGGGGGAGTAGCGCCCCTGCCTGTTCTCTTCGAGATCGGCGGCGGAAAACATTCCCTCTTGCTGTAAAACATCATTGTGGTCTTTGACTGAATCCATGATATTCCTCCATTACATATAAAAAATTTTGGCGAATGACGAATGTGTCGTTACAGATGATATTTTATACGAACTACAACAGCCTGCCTAGAATTTCAACCAACGCCTGTGCCAGCAATATTTTGAAGATCAACGCCACAGGATAGGTACTGGCATAGGCAATGGATGGCAGATCGGTTTCGGTCTGGCTGTTGGCAGAAGCCAGCGCAGGCGGGTTGGTCATGGCGGCGGTCAATGCGCCCATGGCGGAGAGAAGATTTAATTTGTATATTTTCATCATCACCACCAGCCCCGCCAGCGCGGAGAGCAGGGTAATGCCTGCACCAGCCAAGAGCAAGACCCAGCCTTGGTCTTGTAATACGTCCACGAGATGCGCGCCTGCGTTCGTGCCGGCACCCGCCAGAAAAAGCATCAGGCCGAGTTCACGCGTCAGGTTTTTCGCGGCAGGTGGAACGTAGAGTCGAAACGGGCCGATCCTGCCAAAGTGACCGATCAGCAGACTAGTCAGAAAAACTCCGCCTGCCATACCCAGTTTCACCGTCATACCCTGGCCGACGGGCACAGGTAGCAGACCGATCAACACGCCGATCAACAAACCTACGAGGTAGGCCGTCATACTGGTTTCACTTGCACGGCGGGGTGAACCTTGCGCGCGCTGGACGAATGCTTCGACCGCGGATTTTTCGCCGACAACACGAATGCCATCGCCGATCTCAAGAGTGACGCGGCCATGCGGTACGATCTCCAACCCCTGGCGGCGGATGCGGGTGATGACGACCGTGAACTGTTCCCACACGCGCATACTTGCCAGCGTTTTCCCCGTCAGCGATTCGTCCATGACCTCCACGTCCACGCTCATCACTTCGGCGTTGACGTCCATGCGCTCATCGGTGCGTTCGCCCAATAGCAGCGTCATCTTATCCAACTCTTCAGCAAGACCAACAGCCATGACCACATCGCCAAGATATAGAATGGTTTCGGGAGTTGCGGCGAAGACACGGTCACCATGTTTGACACGCGAAAGGTTGACCTGAGCCAGCCGCCGCGGATTCACCTCCGCCACGCTTCGTCCCTCACAATTGGGGTTGGTGATGCGAAACTGGTGCGCCACCAGCCCCGGCGACTCTATCTCTTTTTCTGCAAGCCATTGCTGTTCCTCGGCTTTGACCGAACGCTTGAGCAGGGCTGGCAAAAACTGTATAAGCAAGACCATGCTGATCATACTGAATGGGTAGGCGATACCATATCCAACAGAAGCAAGCGCTGCGGTTTCAGGCGAGAAGCGATGCAGGCTGTCCAGCACGGAAGCCAGCGCGGGGGTGCAGGTCATTGCGCCGGTGTATAGACCTGCGGC
>JAVBXV010000154.1 GCA_030824405.1 Anaerolineales bacterium
TATATTTATCTTCAACAGATTATGGATGCACATCCCCGATTGGGATGTGGAGAAATACCGCAATTTTTACGGCGGATTTTCCTTGCAGTTGAATATGTCCACGGTGTATAGGATCACAGAATGGTTTGGTTTTCTTTTGCTTGGATTATTTCTGCGGAAGGGGAATCAATTATCCAATGCTTCAAAAACAGAGACGCACACATAAAATGCGATCTCCAGGTATTCCCCTGTGGATCGTTCATAACCAATCAAGGCACTATGGGCACATAATTTATTAGTTTTTTTCCAGAGACGCCTGAGTAATATTCTGTCTCACGGAGCCAGCGAATGATCTCGGCGCTTTCAGGAAAATCAGAACGAATGTAATAATATTCTGCTTCATAGGGTGTTTCGCCGTAGGCAGCCGCCAATACGTAACCACGACTTTCAGCGTAGGTTTTCAAAACCGTCACCATATCGTACCAATCATCCTGTACCTTTGCAGATGCAACGGGTGAAAAAAAGGCATGGAACATAATAATATGAGGATCAAACTCTTCAAGATATTCTTCGGTAATGATTCCGTGATGAGCGATCCATTGATCGTTCAGTCCCCATGTATCCAGGGATGTCCACTGAGAATACAGGGGAAGCAATCCCGCCTCTGATGTTGCCAGCCGATATCCAGAGTCCTTGTACTCAGAAAGCGCCAAAGCAAAATAATATTTGCCATCATGGTGATAATGAATATTATAGACATCACGCTCCAACTTTGCCGTACTGCCCAAAAATATAATCACCAACAACGAATAAAAAACACGCTGCTGAACACTTGCAATCGTCCATTCAGGAATCTTCAACCAGGTGCGAAGACCCTGGGTTAACGGCCAGCATACCATGGCGGCAAGGGGAAATGTCACATACTGAAACCGTCCCAGCACATTCATATTATTGGAAAGCAAAACAAAGAAAGTTGCAAACCCAACTATCAACGCCAGAAAGCCAAATGCCTTGCGTCTTGTTTCTTGAAATAAAAGTCCAGCTGCAAATGCAGGCAGGAGATAGATATTCATAAAGAAAGTATGGGCATAAGACGCGACCATACTTTCATAATATATTGTGCCGCCCCCTTTCTTGTAAAATGGATTCGGCAGTGGGTAGCCAAAATAATCCCATCGCCACAGGAAATAAGCTCCTCCCAAAACAAGAAAAACTGTTGTATAGGATAGAAACGTGATCCGAGTATCTTTCCATCCCTTAATAAACAGAATCACCAACAACATCAATCCTGTCAACAAAACGCCTTCAGGCCTGATCAACCCTGTAATCAGGGAGGCGAAGGAAAAGAGCACAGCCTTCTTTTGATCTTCCCCGTATTGGATAATGTCCAGGGCTGCCCACCAGCTAATGCACGCAAATAATGCAAAAACAGTCGTACCGAAATAACCAACCACATAAAAGAAGCCTGGTCCTGCCAGTAGGAAAAGGCTCGTTCCAACAGCGATCAAGCGGGGCGCATTAAATGTCCTTCGTAAAGATAAAAATATGACGCCAATCGTCACAAAGTGGGCTGCGAAAGCAAGAAAACGAGTGGCAAACTCCAACGAAATACCTGTTTTGACAAGCAATCCAATTGCAACCATAAATAAAAAATCAGTGGCGCCATCCACTGGTGCTTCGCCAACATTCCATACAATGCCGTAACCATCAGCAAAATGGCTGGAGTAACGCATCAACATGGCGGCATCTTCAATGGGGTGCGCATTGAAATCGACAAACCACGCGGCGAAAAACGCAACAAATAAATATATAAAAACCAGAGCAATGAGGTCAATGGTATAAGATCGAATTCGCATTATTCCCAACTTCTTAAATTTTTTATGTTTCTCATACGACGAGCATGATTATACTGATAAGGAAGTAAAATAAACGACTATCTATTCTCACCTTCTATTTTTATCGAGATCACCATTATCAAATGAACACCTACACCTTCCGCCCCTCGCAAACAGACATCCTCCGCTATCGTGGCGGAAAGCTTGGCATTTCGGCTGTGCCTGGTTCTGGCAAAACATTCACTCTCTCGGCGTTGGCCGCGCAGATCATTTCGAGCGGCGTGCTTGAAACAGATCAGGATGTGCTCATCGTTACCCTCGTCAACTCGGCGGTGGACAATTTCTCGGCGCGCATCGGCAAGATGATCGAGCAGCGCGGACTCATTCCACAGCTTGGATATCGCGTGCGCACCCTGCACGGCCTCGCACATGACATTGTCCGCGAGAAGCCTGCATTGGCGGGGCTCGAAGAACGCTTTCAAATCGTGGACGAGCGCGAAGCGGAATTCATCCGCAAGGAAGCCACGAACGCGTGGCTCACCACGCATCCGAATCATCTCGATGAATATCTAAGCCCCGAACTCGATAATTCGAAACGCGATTGGGTCAATCGTCAACAACTGCCTGATCTTGCACACAGCCTCGGGCTGGCGTTTATTCGTTCGTGCAAAAATCTCACGCTCACTCCCGAAGACCTGCGCAACAAACTGGATTCTGCGCCCGCTCCCCTGCCCCTCGCTGAAATGGGCTGGTGGATCTACGAAAAATATCAGCAAGCCCTTCGCTATCGCGGCGCAGTCGATTTCGATGATCTGATCGCGTTCGCGTATAAAATTCTGCAGGCCGATCCCGATTATCTCGCGCGCCTGCAATACCGCTTCCCGTACATTCTTGAAGATGAAGCACAGGACTCGAGTGAAGTTCAGGAAAATATTTTGCGCCTGCTTGCAGGCCATGGCAATTGGGTGCGCGTTGGCGATCCCAACCAGGCCATCTTTGAAACCTTCACCACCGCCGACCCAAAACTATTAAAAAAATTCATCGCCCATGAAGCGGATCATAGAAATGAACTCCCCGTCAGCGGACGTTCGCAGCAGCACATCATCGATCTCGCAAATTATCTGATCGACTGGACCAACGCTTCTCACCCCGCCCCAGCCTGCCGCGACGCATTAGGCATTCCCCACATCCAGGCCACATCTCCCGAAGACCCGCAGCCCAATCCGCCTGCCGACCCTGATGCAATTAAACTGGTCAACAAAAAATATACACCCGAAGAAGAGACCGAAGACATTATCCGCTCGATCAAGAAATGGCTTCCCGATCATCTTGATTCGACGATTGCGGTTTTGGTACCGCGCAACACACGCGGGTTTGAAGTGATCGAAGCGTTGAAGAAAAATAAAATTGACTATGTGGATGTGCTCGCCAGCACCAACAAAACACGTGTGGCCGCTGGCGCCATTGCAAACATCATTGCCTATTTATCAGACCCAACCTCGCCCACGAAATTATCACGCGCATATCAAGTCTATCGCAAGGAAATTTTCGGCTCAGACCGTAAGGAAGATACCGCCACAGTCACAACGCCAACCGCAGAAGATGGCGATGAGAACAAGCCTCAGAGCGACCACAAAGATAAACCGTATGCCATCATTGCATCCACGCTATTGCGCAAGATCGGCGAAGTGGAAAATTTCATAGCGCCGAGTCCAGACCATGACTGGCTGGCAGTTATCAGCGAGACAGAAGCGGAGCAGGTCATCCAGGAATTGAGCGAATTCAAAGTCGTCATCAATCGCTGGTTGAGCGCGGTCACACTTCCCATCGATCAATTGATCTTGACCCTCGCGCAGGAATTATTCACCGATGCGGCCGATCTGGCGCTGGCGCATAAACTGGCGCTGGTGTTACGCAAAGTTGCCGATGACCACAACGATTGGCGCCTGCCCGAGTTGACCGCGGAGCTGGGCGTGATCGCGCGCAACGAACGCCGCTTCATTGGCTTCTCGTCTGACGATTCTGGATTCAACCCCGATGCGCACAAAGGCAAGGTGGTGGTGACGACGATGCACAAAGCCAAGGGGTTGGAGTGGGACCGCGTGTATATGATGAGCGTCAACAATTATGATTTCCCGTCACTACAACCGTATGACCGTTACATCTCGGAGAAGTGGTTCATTCGGAATAATTTGAATCTCGAAGCCGAAGCGCTCGCACAACTGAAAACGTCGCTGACTACTGGCGAATATGAATGGTACGAAGAAGGCCAGGCCACGATCTCGGCCCGCGAAGATTATTCACGCGAACGCCTGCGGCTGTTATACGTGGGGCTGACACGCGCAAAGAAAGACCTGATCGTCACCTGGAACACAGGCCGCAAAGGTGATGCCACGCCAAATCTGGCACTGTCCGCGTTGATGGGATAGTGGGAGTCAGTGAACGGTGGATAGTAACAAGTTTCAACACATGAATTCAGCGATGCTATAATGTTAAAATTTAATATGGAGGTAGATATGCCTAATCCACTTGAAGAGAAATCCGCAAATGAGATATTAAGAGAATTCTTTGAAAATCTAGAAAAGCTTCCAAATATTGATCCAAGTGTCGCAACTACGATAAAGAAGTTATGGAATGAAGGAAATCTCAATCGTGACGAAGTGTTAACCGCGCTAGAATTGATACGAAGCAATCAATAAGGAGGAAATAATGTCAAACAAGAAAATTTCATCATTAACAATTAATGGTTTCAGAGGGATAAAACGTTCAATCTCATTCGACTTTACCAAAAAGTATGTAAGCGCACTAGTTTATGGTGCGAATGCAAAAGGTAAATCAAGTATTGGAGACGCATTTGAATGGTTCTTTACAGGAAGTATCTCTGAGTTAACAAAGGAAGGATGCACAAGGGATGACTATCGTCACCGACTTTTAGGAAGTGATGAAGAAACATGCGTAAGCTTTGATTTTTCGGATCCCAGCTTGAATTGTAATTTATCCCTCAACTCGAGTCGCAAACAACAATATTCAAACAATGATCTTGCATTTGGTCAATATTTAAATAAAAGTAAGGGCGAGTTAATTTTGTTACGACATAAGGATTTGCGAGTATTTGTAGATGAATCAAAAGGGGTTAAACGAAAAAAAATCTCGCAATTAATTGGAATGGAGGAATGGGAGGATATTCGAGATGAGATTGGAGCTGTCGAAAATCGACTAAAGAAAAGTTTAGAGGATGAGAAAGCCAAGCTAGAATCCAGACAAGAAGAAGTAAGGAAATTGATTAAATCGGACGTTTTCACCGATTCTGCTTGTTGGGAGTATGCCGAGGCACAATCGGAAAAACTGGGTATAAGTCAAAATATTAATAGTCTAGCCGAACTAGAAGCAGTTGACCAAAAAGCGAAAGAGTCTGTAAAACCCGATGATAGGGCAACTAGACTTGCAAGACTAAAATCGGCAGAAACGACACTTGAAGAACTTCTTAAGAATTATCCACAGCTAAAACATTTTTTACAATTCAGTAAATCTTACAACGAAATATGTTCGCAACCTGCAAAAGTTCTTTCGGCTCATTTGCAAGAACTTTTAGGCCAAGGGAAAATCATCTTAGAAAGCGGGCAGTGGGACAAGAATGCTTGCCCGTTGTGCGAGTCTCGATTTGAACCCCACCAACTACTAGCCCATATATTTGAGCACCA
>JAVBXV010000038.1 GCA_030824405.1 Anaerolineales bacterium
GCAGGCGTTACCGCCAAAGATATCCGCATTGCAGAAGTGCATGATTGCTTCACTATCGCGGAAGTGATCGCCAGTGAAGACCTCGGTTTCTTTGCCCCAGGCGAAGGCTTCAAAGCCGCTGAAGACGGCGTGACCGCCCGCAACGGCGCGAAACCAATCAACACCTCAGGCGGATTGAAAGCCAAGGGACATCCCGTCGGCGCTTCGGGCGTGGCACAGGCTGTCGAAGTATTCAAGCAGATGCGGGGTCAGGCAGGTGAACGTCAAGTGGCAGGCGATGTCAACATCGCATTGACTCACAACGTCGGCGCAACAGGCTCCACTTGTGCCGTCCACGTTTACGAGCGGAGAAATTAATCATGAGCGAAGAAACCACCACGATCCGTCCGTTTTCAGCGGCGGCGTTTAATCAATACATTGCCGAGCATAAATTAATGGCAACCCGTTGCACAAAATGTAGCAAAACCTACACACCTCCGCGCGCGATCTGCCCGAACTGTCACAGCGAAGAAATGGAATGGGTCGAGACCAGCGGCAAAGGCAAACTGGCTGGCTTCACCGTCATCTACAGTGGACCGACTTTCATGTCTGAACAAGGTTTCGACCGCAAGAATCCATACATCTCTGGCATTGTCGAACTTGAAGAAGGCACGAATATCAGCGCGCGGATTACAGGAATAGACCCAACGAAGCCGAACGAGATCAAGATCGGCACAGCGTTGAACGTGGATTTTATTGAATTTGGCGAAGGCGAAGCAAAGAAGACCTATTTGGCATTCAAGGCATAGCCATGTAACCCGCAGGTAACCGCGGAATGATAAAAAGATAATACGTGAAGGCAGGCGGTGTTCATCACTGCTACCATCAGACTCCAGCTGTCTGTCTTCACTTTTTTCAAGGAGAATAACCATGAGAATGAAAGATAAAGTAGTACTTGTTACAGGCGGGGCGGCGGGAATTGGCAAGGCAACAGCTTTGCGTTTCGCCGAAGAAGGCGCCAAGGTTGTGATCTGTGACGTGAACGAAACGATCGGGCAGGAAACTCTCAAACAACTCGGCGAAGGTGCATCATTCTATAAAGTGAATGTGACCAGCCGCGAAGATGTTCAAAAATGGGTGGATGATGTTGTTGCCAAATATGGCCGCGTTGACGTGATCGTCAGCAATGCGGGCGTTTTGCGTGATGGACAGTTGGTCAAAGTAAAAGAAGGTAATTTAGTTGGGCAATTATCTGAGCCTGATTTTGATCTGGTGATCTCGGTCAATTTGAAGGGCGTGTTCAATTGCGCACAGGCAGTTGCACCGTATATGATCAAGCAAGGCGGCGGCGTGATCTTGAATGCTTCCTCTGTGGTCGGTTTGGATGCGAATTTCGGACAGACCAATTACGTGGCGACAAAATTCGGCGTGATCGGTATGACCAAAGTTTGGGCGCGCGAACTCGGCAAATTTAATATCCGCGTTAATGCTGTGGCGCCTGGTTTTACTGCCACTGAAATGGTGACCGCCATGCCCGAGAAAATTTTGGACGGCATGAAGTCTCACACTCCGCTTGGACGTTTGGGCGAGCCGCGCGACATTGCCAATGCGTATCTCTTCCTTGCTTCGGATGATGCCTCGTTCATTACAGGCGAAGTCCTGCGTGTGGATGGCGGAATTGTTGTTGGAACTTAATGTGTCAAGTATCACGTGTCAGGTGTCAGATTGTTGGCACTCGACACATGATTTTTTTCTCGCCTAGTCAAACCTGATATCTGGAATCTGACACCAACATGCACTCTGCCGACTTGCTGACCAAACGCGCCAACCTAACTCCCAACCGTGAGGCTTTATACGACCTGATGAGCGGGATGCGTTACACGTACGCCGAACTCAATCAACGCGCCAATCGTGCCGCGAATTTTTTGCGTGAAAGATATGGCGTGCAAAAAGGTGACCGTGTTTCCATTTTGGCGCAAAACAATATTGCCTATGTTGACCTGTTGTTTGGGTTGGGAAAGATCGGCGCGGTCTTTGCTCCGTTGAATTGGAGACTCACATCACGCGAGTTGACTTATATCGTCAACGATTGTCAGCCGAAAGTGTTGATCGTGGGACCTGAGTTTGTGTCTGTTTACAACGAGATGCAAAATGAAATTAATGTGGAGCATGTCATCGCGCTGGAAGATGCAAATCTTGAGGCGGCGGAAAAATATGAAGAAGCGCTGAATCAGGCTTCGGCGGAAGAACCGAAGCGTCCTGTCATCGAAGCGGATGATGCCTATTGCATCCTCTACACGTCTGGGACGACGGGCCGCCCTAAAGGCGCCATCCTTCCGCATAGACAGGTTTTGTGGAATGCGATCAATACGGTGGTTTCGTGGGGGCTGAGTGAGAAGGATATTTCGCCGATCCTGACGCCGATGTTTCATTCGGGCGGGTTGTTTGTTTTTCTTGTGCCATTATTTTATGCGGGCGGACGGATCGTGATGGCGCGTTCGTTTGACCCCGATGTTTCTTTGCAAGTGATCGTTGACGAAAAATGTACGGTGATTTTAGGTGTGCCCACTTTGTTTCAAGTGTGGATGAATTCACCACAATTTGAAAAAACTGATTTCAGCCATGTCCACTTTTTTATCAGCGGCGGCGCTCCATGCCCACCATCGTTGATCGAAGCGTGGAGCAAGTCGAAGGGCGTGGCGATGCGTCAGGGTTACGGGCTGACCGAAGTGGGCGTGAATTGTTTTTCGATGACCGATGAAGATGCACTGCGAAAAATGGGTTCGGTGGGGAAACCGATCTTTCACAGTGAAATGCGTTTGGTAGATGCGGATTGTAAAGATGTGCCCGCTGGCGAAACTGGCGAGTTGATCATCAAAGGCGATCATGTTTGTGTTGGTTATTGGAACAATGCCGATGCCACAAAGCAATCTCTCAAAGATGGCTGGTTTCACACAGGCGATATGGCACGCATGGATGATGAAGGATATTTTTATATCGCGGGTCGTTTCAAAGACATGATCATTAGCGGCGGCGAGAATGTATACGCCGCCGAAGTGGAAGCGGTATTTCGTGAACACCCCGCCGTTGCAGATGCGGCGTTGATCGGTGAGCCTGACGAAAAATGGGGCGAAGTTGGTTTGATGATCGTGGCTTGCAAGCCGAATCAAATTGTTGCGGAAGATGAATTATTGAAATTCTGCGCGGGACGTTTGGCGAAGTACAAGATCCCGAAGCGTGTGAAGTTTGTTGAGGCTTTGCCATACTCGCCATATGGGAAAGTGATCAAGGCTGAGTTGAGAGAGAAGTTTGTAAAGTGATGAAATAAGAAAGAAGAAAGAATTTTGTTTCTTTCATCTTTCCTCTTTCTTGAGAGGAGCGACTAATGCCAAAAGCACAATCAAACGGAATCGAACTCTATTACGAAACCTACGGCGGCGCGGGGCAACCGCTCGTGTTGATCTCTGGTCTTGGCTATCCACTTTGGCAGTGGCACAAGATGGTTCCGTTTTTGGCGGAGCATTTTCAAGTGGTCACATTTGATAATCGCGGCGTGGGTCAAAGTGACAAACCTGCGGGTCCGTACACCGCGCAGATGTTGGCGGCAGATACAGCGGGTTTGCTCGATGCGCTCGGGATTGAGAATGCGATCATCGCAGGTCATTCGATGGGCGGATTTATCGCTCAGGCCATGGCGCTTGATTTTCCGCAGAAGGTGAAGAAACTGATTCTGTGTTCGACCAACTTTGGCGGGCCGCACCATGTACCCGTCACGCCTGAAGCGATGAAAGTCCTGACCGATGTGACGAGCGATGCGTTGACTCGTCTCAAAAATGGATTGGTCGTCAGCACCGCGCCAGGCTGGGCGGAGAAAAATCCTGAGATGATCGAAGCGTGGATTCAATGGCGGGTTGCAAATCCAATTGAACCTGCACCATATCAAGCGCAACTCGCAATTGGATTGGGATTGATGTCTGAAGCCGCCGCTTTTGAAAATAAACTGCCGCGCCTCAACGTCCCGACCTTGATCCTGTTCGGCGCACATGACAAAGTTGTTCCCCCTGAAAACGCATCCCTGCTCGCGGAGAAGATCGCGGACAGCAAAGTTTTGATACTTCCCGATGCGGGGCATTTCTTCCCAATTGAAATTGCGGAAGCCGCCTCGCGCGCTATTGTTGAATTTGCGAAATAGGAGGTGATGTTTAAACAGTATCACGGCCCGTTGTTTCAAAAACCATCGAATAAATAATCTGAGGAGAAAATAATGAAAGTCTTTCGTACATTAGCATTTGCAATCGTCGCCATGTCTCTGCTTTTGGCGGCTTGCGCCCCCGCCGCCACACAGGCTCCTGTTGTTACAGAAGCCCCCGCTGTCACCGAAGCCCCTGTTGCAACCGAAGCCCCCGCCGCTGGTTTGACCTGCGCTGAGCCGATCAAAGTTGGTCTCATCACAGACGGCTCTGGCGCACTCGCCATTTATGGCGCGCACATTTTGCGCTCCTTCATGCTCGGCATGGAATATGCCACTGGCGCCGCTGGTTCTGCTGGCGATAAATTTGACCTGACCCAGACTCAGGAAAACGTCTTCAAGCTCGATGACTGCGAAATTCAGGTCTTCGTCCGCGATGATGGAAGCAATCCTGAAAACACCGCCACCGTTGCCCGCGAACTGATCGACGTTCAGAAGGTTAACATTTTGGTCGGCACAGTTTCTTCAGGCGCTACCGCCACCCTTCAGGGCATCGCCCTCGAAAGCAACATCCCGTTGATCGTGGCTCCTGCCGCCGCCAATGACATCACTGGCGTCAACTTCAACGAATACACCTTCCGCACCAGCCGCAACAACTATCAAGACGCGATGAATGAATGTGTTGCTCTTACCCAGCAATACAAGACCTTCGTCCAGATCGCCCCTGACTACGCGTTTGGAAAAGGTTCCGCCGCCGCCTTCCGCGATGCCTGCTCCCTCGAAGGTGCAACTTTCGCCGCTGACGATATCTTCGCTCCCGCCGATACCACCGATTTCACTCCTTACATGGAGCAGATCGCGAACTCTGGCGCAGAAGCTTACATCGTAACCTGGGCTGGCTCAGGCTTCGTTTCTTTGATGCAATCTGCCAAAGATCAGGGCGTGACCGAAACCATGTCCCTCGGCGCAACCTTCATTGACAACGTCCTCATGCCCACCTTCTTTGCGAACGCTGTTGGCACCACCGCTGGTATTCTGTATCACTACAGCGCCCCGCAGAATGCCGCCAATGATTTCCTCAAGGAACAAGACAAGGCTCGTTATGGTGTAATGCCCGACCTGTTCGATGCTGACGGCATGAACGCCGCCATCATGGTTGTCGAAGCCATCAAAGCCACCAACGGCGATGTCAATGGTGACGTGCTCAAGACCGCCATGGAAGGCATGACCTTCGAAGGTCCCAAGGGCACCGTCTATATCCGCCCCGAAGATCATGTTGCCATTCAGGATATGTATATCCTCAAGTTGACCAACGTGACCGATCCCGATGC
>JAVBXV010000456.1 GCA_030824405.1 Anaerolineales bacterium
CGCAGAGGTTAATCTGCTCAAGAAATATGTAAGCGCAGGCGGTTCTCTCGTTGTAATGGAAAACCCGTTGGTGGCAACTGAATTTGGCGAATCCATCGATCCGCTTGCTGTGTATCTCGAAAAAGATTGGGGCATCACCCTCGAGAATGACATCATCTTTGATCTCTCGAGCCAGCAGCCTTTGAATGCGATCTCTGCATATGGCAACCCGCATCCGATCACCCAAAACCTGTCTGAAAAGTATGTGGTGATCATGCCACAGGCTCGCAGTATTGGTTTGGCAGACCCTGCTCCAGAAGGCGTGACCCTTACTCCTTTGATCTCAACCTCAGAAAATTCATGGGGCGAAACTGAGTTGAACGCTGAAGGCGAACAATATCAATATGATGATGGCAAAGACTTCGCAGGTCCATTAAATATGGGCGTTGCTGGCGAGAAAGCTGACGGCGGACGTGTTGTTGTCTTCGGTAACTCCATCTTTGCAGCAGATGAAATATTCGACGCCTACGGCAACGGCAACATCTTTGTCAACTCTGTAGATTGGGCCGCCGAACAGGAAAACCTGATAGACATTACTCCGCGCGAACAGATCAACAGAGTATTCCTGGCGCCTGGACAATGGCAATTCATCTTCATCATCATTCTGTCCATTTTTGTGTTGCCAGGTCTCGTTGTGTTTGCTGGTGTATCCTCATGGCTCGCACGCCGCAAGAGAGGATAAATCATGGCAACAAAAACAACAAAACCGAAAACAACGAAACCAAAAGCAAAGAAGGCAGTTTCCAAGCCAAAACAAGCAGAACCTGTTGTCACTAAACAGGGAAAACCAGTTTTTCCTGTTGGAACCTGGGTCGCGATCCTGTTCTTTGCGGCATTGATCGGCCTGGCCGTAATGCTCAATCGCCAAAAAACAGAGACCGCCAATGAACCCACCCCAACACCTGGAACTGCTCCAGTCTTTGGAGCGGCTGTGGGAGAACCGTCGAGCATTGAAGTTGCTTTCGGCAAGGACCCCGTAGTCAAGATCGAGCGTGACGAGACAAATGCCTGGGCGATGACAATGCCCGATAAAGTAGAGGCAAATCAAGGCTTGGCGGAAGCGGCGGCCTCTCAGGCCGCGTCCCTTCAATTTGTAGACGAGCTGGAAGGCGATCTATCCATCTATGGTCTTGATCAGCCTGCCTTCGTGATCACGCTTAGCTTTTCGGATAAGAGCAAACATATTCTCGAAGTTGGCGACAGCACTCCGACCAATAGCGGCTACTATGTGCATTTGGACAAGAAGCGAATTCTGATCGTGGAATTGAGTGGAATTGACGCGCTCACAAACCTTGCGCTGTTCCCTCCCTACTTGAACACGCCCACCCCCACGCCTTTGCCTGCGACCGCGACACCCGTTCCACCGACTGAAGTAGAAGCAACCATAACTCCAGCACCTTAGGAGTGTTGAATAAAGGGGTAACTTTGTATTACGGCTGTCTGATGATTTCAGGCAGCCGTAATATTCCTACTTTGTAAAGCATCTGCAATATACAAGGTATTGATTTTCGTGTAAAAAAAGTGTATTCTGATTTAGCGATTTGCTAATAAAAAAATCTATAAAGTTGGATGTATAAATGGATGTAGAGAAAATTTTGGTCGTTGACGACGAAGAAGAATATCCCGCTATAGCGCGGCTGATCGAATTAGGCCGCCAAAAGTCTTACGTAACACTGGATGATATCCTTCACTTTTTTCCAGAAGCAGAACAGGACGTTGAACAGTTAGAAGAGGCTTTCTCGGCTCTTTTGAGCGCGGGCATTCCTTTTGTGGAAGATGCCGCAAGCACTGGCGAACCTACTGAAGACGAATTGGTAGCAGTGGAAGTAAGCGGCGAAGCAGAAGCAGAGCCTGATCTTGCGCTCGATGACTACCTCGCCAATATTGACACAGACGACACTATCGGCTTGTACCTCAAAGAGGTCAGCCGTGTGCCGCTTTTGACTGCACAAGAGGAAGTGCAGCTTGCCCAGCGCATTGAGCGCGGACGAAGCGCACGCGAAGAACTTGCACAGGGAAGTGTTGCGCCGAAGCGCAGGCTTGATCTGCGCCGCTTGATCGAAGACGGTTGGGCTGGCCGTGAACACCTCATCACTGCGAACTCGCGTCTTGTGATCTCTGTTGCGAAAAAATATATGGGACGCGGTGTGCCCTTCCTTGACCTGATCCAGGAAGGCAACATTGGCTTGATTCGCGCGACAAAGAAATTCGATTATCGCCGTGGACATAAATTCTCCACGTACGCAACCTGGTGGATCCGTCAGGCTGTTACTCGTGCCATTGCCGATCAGGGACGCACGATCCGCGTGCCCGTACACATGGGCGATCAGATCAACAAGCTACTGCGTGTGCAGCATCAGTTGACCCAACGCTTGGGCCGTGAACCAAGCGTGGAAGAACTGGCTGACGCGCTGGATGTGCCTCCCAAGAAAGTGGAGAACATGATCCAAGTGGCTCGCCGTCCGCTGTCACTTGAAACACCAACGGATGACGAGGAAGATTCTGTGCTTGGCGATTTCATTGAAGACAATGAAGCACCTCCACCAGATGACACCGCTACGTACAACCTTCTGCGCGAACACCTGAGCGAAGTGCTCAATGGCTTACCCCCACGTGAAGTCCGCATTTTGCAATTGCGCTACGGCCTGCTCGACGGACAAGCCTACACCCTTGAAGAAGTCGGTAGAAAAATGGGTGTTACCCGCGAACGTGTACGCCAGATCGAGGCGCAAGCCCTAAGCAGATTAAGACATCCATCCATTCGCCGCAAGCTGCGCGATTATTTGGGTGAGTAAATAAAATCAAAAAGCGCCACAGTATGTGGCGCTTTTTGATTCCTGTGTGACGAGTTAAAATCAATCCATGCCCAATCTTCTCAAGAAGCAAAAAATACAATTACTGATAATTATTTCTCTTGCCCTCACTTTGCGTCTGATAGGGATCGCTTCGCGTCCCATTTGGTATGACGAGGCGTTCTCGGTCTTGTTCTCGGAAAAAGGGTTGAGCGACATGTTATACGGCACGCTAAGCCAGACCGCAAGCGGCTCAGCAGATATTCACCCCCTTGGATATTACACGCTACTTTGGGTATGGATTAAATTTTTTGGTCAATCCATACCAGTAGTAAGAGCATTCTCAATTTTCATCAACCTTGCGTCTATCTTTTTGGTTTATCAAATCGCACGCGATCTATTCAATGAAAAAACAGCCCTAACTGCAGCTTTGTTATTCGCAGTCCTCCCATTTCAGGTACATTTTGCACAGGAAATTCGTATGTACAGCCTGCTTTCGTTCTGGCTCCTTCTGGCAACCTTTTCCTTTCTACGAGGCCGAAAGGGCAACTGGAAATGGTGGATATTATTTACGGTATCCAGTGCGTTAGCGCAATACACACACAATCTTGCAGCAATTTATCTAATCCCACTTGCGGCTACTCCATTGATCCAAAAAGACTGGAAGACGCTTAAAGCTGTCGCAGTGGCTACCATCTTTTCCATTTTTCTGTATTTTCCATGGCTCATTCAACTCCCTGCACAGGTAGAAAAAGTGCAGGCAGCCTATTGGGTGAATAGTCCTGGATTTGAAAAAATATTTACACTCCTATTATTTTATCTGCCACACCTACCCCTGCCAGGAGCTCTACTTTTACCAGGATTATTGGCTGCCTCACTGACCATTGCGCTGGCATTCTTTCAAACAATTACAGCTAAAAGAAACAAACTAAATTCTGCCAGTAAAATATCGTGGCTGGCATACCTTGCCTTCGTGCCTCCCCTGTTGTTATGGGTAATCTCGCAATCTATCCCAGTGTATATCGAGCGGGCACTCCTGCCTTCACATGCCATATTTTGCATCTGGCTGGCGGCCGCATTTATGCAGGTCAAAGCACCGCGTGCGATCCAACTTCTCGTTCTCGTTTTTCTCCTCACATCTTCTGTAGCAGGGTTTTATCAAAACGTCACTTATAAAGGCTTCCCATACGGACCATATAATGCATTAAATAAAAGCATTCAAAACAAGATCAAAGAAGGAGATGTTATTATTCATTCAAACAAACTTTCGTATCTCCCCTCTTTTTATTTCGACCAAAATATACAACAAGGATTCATTATTGATCCACCCAACAGCACTGTAGACACACTAGCTCCTGCAACCAGAGAAATCTTAAAAGTGAACGATATTGAGAATATTACAGCAGGAACCGAGAACGCCTCGCGTGTTTGGTTTATTATTTATCAGCAATCCATAGACGAATATACATCAAAGGGCTATAAAAACCACCCAAGCCTAACATATCTCGATCAACATTTCAAACTCGAATCGATCGAGACCTGGGACGATCTCAAAGTGTACCTATATAAAAAGGAATAGCAAATACACATCGAAACAAAAACTCCCCCGAATTCGGAGGAGTTTTTGTTTTATACGACCGCGTCCACCATGATCGCCAGAAATATAAATGCCAGATACATACTCGACCATCTATACATTGTCCATGCAACCTTGTTGCCTCCAACCATCCAAACACGCCAGGCAGCATAGAGAAGAAAAGCTCCAAGCACAAGCGAAGAAATCAGATATACCGTGCCTGCCAGATTGAAGATCGGCAGAAGCAAAGTGACAGCGATCAACACGATCGTGTAGATAAATATTTGTTTGCGTGTTTCCAGTTCGCCACGAACAACGGGCAGCATTGGCACACCAGCTTTTTCATAATCCTTCATGCGGACAATTGCCAGCGCCCAAAAATGAGGCGGCGTCCACATAAATACGATCGCAAACAGGATCCAAGCCGCAAGGCCAAGGTTTCCTGTGGCAGCAGCCCAGCCAACCATTGGCGGAATTGCCCCCGCACCGCCGCCAATGACGATATTCTGCACAGTAGCTTTCTTGAGCCAGACGCTATAAAAGAACACATAATAAAAGATACCAGCAAGTGAAAGCAAAGCCGCCAGAAAATTCACAAAACCTGCCATCACATAATAGCTAACCAGACAAAGAGCGAGCCCATAAGAAAGACCTTCGGCCGCGGCCAAACGCCCATCTGCAAGTGGACGTTTGGCAGTGCGCTGCATATTTTTATCCAGCTCACGATCTATGTATTGATTCAATGCACTTGAACCCGCTGCCGCAAGGCCGCCGCCAAGGAGTGTCCAAAAGGTAAGTGAGGCAGACGGCCATTGTCCCGCGCCAGCCACCAAACCCGAATAGGTAGTCAGAAGCAATAATGCCACGATCAATGGTTTGGAGAGAATATAAAAATCTTTCGTTCGTTGGAGAAAATCAAAACGGGGAACATCAACCACTTCATCAGTAAGCGACCCTGAAATGATCACAAGCGCCGCCAGTGATATCCATAGCGAAACTGCCGTAAGGCCATGCAAGATCATCAAGTGCCCAGGATGGCCGCGGCTTACTTCGATCGCACCGATCATCGCCTGCCACAAAAACATAACG
>JAVBXV010000049.1 GCA_030824405.1 Anaerolineales bacterium
AGTTTGGTTGAAAAGCGTCCACCCCAAAGGGTCATAAAATCTCCTTTGTAATTGGTAAATAGTAATTACCATTTACCAATTAATCTTTACTAATCTCTTTTGAATTTCGAATAATCAGGCTTGGGCATATCGAGACCCGAGATCGGCAAACCGTTCATCGCGCGGACTTTCATGCTGAGACCATACAAGCGAATGAAACCCTCGGCGTGACTCTGATCATAGACATCCTCTTCGCCGAAGGTGGCAAAATCTTCGCGATACAAACTGAACGGAGATTTTTTACCAGCAGTGATGATGTTGCCTTTGTAAAGTTTGAGGCGTACGAGACCCGTGACAGGGCCTTGCGTGGAATTGACAAAGGCGTCAATCGCTTCGCGAAGAGGCGTGAACCACAAGCCGTTATATGTGACCTCAGCATATTTCACGGCGACCATTTCTTTGAAGTGCATGGTTTCGCGATCAAGCACAAGCGACTCGAGTTCGCGATGGGCATACAACAGAATGGTGCCGCCAGGAGTTTCATACACGCCATGCGATTTCATACCAACGAGACGATTCTCAACAAGGTCAACACGGCCAATGCCGTGCGCGCCGCCAATGAGATTGAGTGTTTCAACGATCTTCGCGGGTGAGAGTTTTTCGCCATTCACAGCAATTGGATTACCGCTTTCAAATTCGATTTCCACATACGCGCCTTCTTCGGGCGCGTTCTCTGGTGAAGTGGAAAGCTGGAACATGGCTTCTTCGGGTTCGTTCCACGGGTCTTCGAGCAGACCGCCTTCATGCGAAAGATGCCAAAGATTTGAGTCGCGGCTGTAAATGGATTTGATGGTGGCAGTGACGGGCACATTATGTTTCGCGGCATACGCAATCGCATCTTCGCGAGAGCGGATATCCCATTCGCGCCACGGAGCGATGATCTTAAGGCGTGGGTCAAGCGCCATGACGGTTAATTCAAACCGAACCTGATCATTGCCCTTGCCTGTTGCGCCGTGCGCAATCGCATCCGCGCCGACTTCGTGAGCTACATCAACAAGATGTTTTGCAATTAATGGACGGGCCACTGATGTGCCCAATAAATACTTGTGTTCATAGACCGCCCCCGCTTTGAGCATTGGAAAAAGATATTCGGAAGCAAACTCTTCCTTCATGTCGTGAATGATGCATTGACTCGCGCCGCTGTTGATGGCCTTCTGTTCGAGTCCGCGCATGTCTTCGTCAACCTGGCCCACGTCTGCGCAAAAGCAGACCACTTCACAGCCGTAGTTCTCTTTGAGCCACGGCACGATCACGGATGTATCCAGTCCGCCTGAATAGGCGAGGACAACTTTCTTGACTTGCGGTTTTGATTTCGGGTTCATTTGTTTCTCCTATATAGAAAAAGATTAAACACAAAGGACACAAAGGTCACGAAGGAAAACCTTAATATCTTTAAACCTTTGTATGCGTCGCGTCCTTCGTGTTCACCTGCACTGCAACAAACGCAGTGAGACGCAGTGTAAAGATTTTGTACTTAACAAAATAAAAACAGCCCTCCGTGAAGGAGGGCTGTTTGGGTTGACTTGTGACTCTGTGTTAGCTCACTGTGCGTTTGTCATCGCGCCGTCAAAACAAAAATATCCCGACCTTCTGGGGAAGTGGGTTTCAGACGACGGGTACGCGGTGACGCAAAGAAGCTAAACATGTTGGGCAGTATTCTACTCGCAAAATAAAATGAGTCAATGATTTTGGGTAAGCAATTTGGAAGAGTACCCAAATGGGTCATGCTGGAGCAAATCGTTTGTATGAACCGAGCACACGCAACATAACTGCATACTCTCCCAAATGATCGAGTGCCCGTTTGGATACTTCATCATGGATCGAGCCGATGAAATCGATATAAAACAAATATTCCCACGGACTGCCCTGCAAGGGACGCGACTCGATCTTGGTCAGGTCAATATCGCGCAAGGCAAACACACTCATTGCTTTGAACAATGAACCTGGCACATTCTTGAGAGTAAAAACGATAGAAGTTTTGGCTTCGCCTTCAGGGATTGAAGCAGTTTTTGAAATGGCTAGAAAGCGGGTGTAATTTTCAGGGTTATCTTCGATGCCCTCTTCCAGAATTTGCATCCCATATAACTCGGCGGCGCGGCGTGAGGCAATCGCGGCGACATCACGTTCACCTGATTCTTTGAGCATTTTTACACTACCCGCTGTGTCATAGACTTGTTCAGGCTTGATGCCATGCGTCCGCAAGTAGCCCGCGCATTGGCCTAATGCCTGCGGATGGCTGATCGCTTTTTTGACATCCGTTAATTTCACGCCAGGGTTTACGATCAAGCAATGACGCACGCGCAACGGATATTCACCGTTGATAAATAAATTATTTCGTAACAGTAGATCGTAGTTCTGGTGAATACTGCCCGCTAAAGAATTTTCGATGGGAATTAACGCAGACTCGCATTGACCTGAATTAACCGCATCAAAGACTGCGTCGAAAGACTCGCAGGGCTGCGTTTCAACTTGTCCAAAATAATTAAATACGGCTTGCTCGCTATACGCACCTGGCTCGCCTTGGAATGCTACTTTCATGGTTACTCCTCAAAATCTTGTCGAAGGTCAAAGGTCGAAAGTCATTTGACCTTTGACCATTATTGTCTTTCCGCCCACTCGACGATCTTTCTAAAACCCGCTTCTACATCTTCATCAGAAGCGGCGATGGTCATGCGGATGAAGCCTTCGCCTTGCTCGCCGAACGCGGAGCCTGGCACCAACCCCACACCCACTTCATCTAATATCTTTTCACACATTTCAATGGATGACATTTTCAGCGCGCGCAGGTCAAGGAAGAAATAAAACGCGCCTTGTGGCGGAATCACTTTTACTTTGTCACTTACTAATTTGTGAGACAAGCGCAATACGAGTTCACGTCTGCGGCCGTAGGCGGCGCGCATATTTTCTGTCACTTCTTGGATCGCGGGGTCGGTCAAAGCAAAGGTCGCAGCCTTTTGAATGAAGGGAGCCACACAGGTTATTGAATTTTGCCCCGCTTTCAATGCGTTCTCGATCACGCGCGCGGGCGCAGCAAGATAGCCAACGCGCCAACCTGTCATCGCGTAAGATTTGGAAAGGCTGTTGACGATCAACGTGCGTTCCTTCGCACCTTCGAAAGCCGCAGCGCAGGTGGGTCTTTCGCCGTAATATAAACTTCCATACACTTCATCACTGACGATCCACAGATCATGCGCCTTTGCAAAATTTTGCAACTCCTGCAAATACGCCCGTGTTGGGTATGCCCCCGTCGGGTTGGATGGATAATTCAAAACGATCACACGCGTTTTTGGGGTCAATGCTTTTTCCCACGATTCAAAAAATGGAATGAATCCATTTTCAGCGGGAGCAGGCACGCGGATCACATTTCCACGCAGCATGACCGCCATGTTCGAATGTGTTGCCCACGATGGGTCAGGCACCAAAACATCATCGCCAGGATTCAAAATGGATTGCATCGCCGTGTAATAGGCATGAATGCCGCCATGCGTCACCAAAATTTCAGAGGCGGGTTCATACGTCACACCTTCATCACGCAGCAACTTTGCAGCAATCGCCTTCCTTAATTCAAGCGTGCCAACAGACGGGCCATAATGTGTCAGTCCACTTTGCATGGCTTGCAGCGCAGCGTCCACGATAGCAGGCGAAGTTCCAAAGTCAGGGTCACCCACTTGCAAGCCGACAATATTTTTCCCGCTAGCTTTAAGTGCAATGATGCGGTCAGACATCGCAACCGTAGCCGATTGGCGTATCAATTCAAATTGCTGATTAAGCGATTGCATTTCATTACCTCTTCCATTTAATGGGCGTGAGTGTATCAAACAAGCAAATCATCCGTCAACGTTTATACTTGAGCCATGTTCACACCTGAACAATTTTCAACAACATCCCTGCGTGACCCACGCGTTCTGCGCATCCTCGCATCCGCATTCAACGCGGTCGATCCATACACAGCCGTAAAAAAATATTTAAATAACAATCCCATCCCACAGCACAAACGCACCTTTGCATTTGGATTGGGGAAAGCCGCCATCAAGATGACTCAAGCACTGGCAGATTCGATTCCATTAACGAACACGCTCATCATCACCAAACACGCTTCGCCCTTAACCTTTGGGCCTGCCACTGCCATCGAAGGAAATCACCCCATCCCAGGCAAAGACAGCCTCGCGGCTGGCCGTGCCGCAATCGAGTTCGTTTCACAACTCACTCCTGATGATCTGCTTATTTGTTTGATCTCTGGCGGCGGCTCGTCATTAATGACCATGCCCGTCATCCCCCTCGCAGATTTGCAATCCATCACCGCTGCCCTGCTTGCCAACGGCGCCCGCATCGATGAGATCAACACCATCCGCCGTCACTTGGATTCTCTCAAAGGCGGCGGCCTCGCTCAAGCTACAAACGGCGCAGCCATCCTCAGCCTGATCCTTTCGGACGTGGTCGGCGATTCTATTGCAGCCATTGCATCTGGCCCCACCGCACCAGATACAACCACAAAGGAAGATGCAAAGATCATTCTTCGCAAATATGCAGGGCATCAAGCTGACCAACTCCAGATGAATTTCAAGGAAACCCTAAAGCCAAATGACCCTGCTTTTAATCGAGTCCAAAATCATATTATTGCGTCCAACCAAATTGCGTTGCAGGCGGCAAAAGAACAAGCCGAGGTTGAAGGCTTTGCCGCACAAATCGTCAACGATAGATTACAGGGCGAAGCGCGTGAGGTTGGGCGTGAAATGGCAAGACTGCTATTAAAGGAAGAACGGGCAAAACAAGGTCGTCCGCTTTGCCTGCTGGCAGGCGGCGAGACAACAGTAACGATTAAAGGAAACGGAAAAGGCGGGCGAAATCAGGAGCTGGTTTTAGGCGCTGTAGATGAATTAAAGGAAATGAAAGATGCCATGCTTCTGTCCATTGCCACGGATGGAGAGGACGGCCCCACGGATGCGGCTGGCGCCGTGGCGACAGACAGATCCGCTCACAGGGCTGAGTCGCTTGGGTTGAACGTAGCAGGCTCAATGTCCAGAAATGATGCGTATGTTTTTTTCGATCAAATGGGTGATTTAATCAGAACAGGTTCAAGCGGCACGAATGTCAACGACATCATCCTGTGTCTCGCTTTTTAAAATAAAAGAACTGGCATCAGTGCCAGTTCTTTTATTTTTACCAATAAATTTTATCCGTCAATAAAACATTCAACACAAGACTCGTTCTCGTTCCCGTTATCTACAGGAGCGGGACTATCTTCTTTTTCTTCTTCTTTTTCTTCACCACGTGGAGAATAGATCACCTTCTCTAAAATATTTTCTTTTGTGTCTTGATCGTAAATTGTAAGCAAGGCTGGGTCAGGGGTCACGCGGAAACGACCGATGCAGATCAATGTGCTGGGGGCAAGCGTAACGCAATCAAAGT
>JAVBXV010000201.1 GCA_030824405.1 Anaerolineales bacterium
TGACGGCCGCTTTACCACTTTGGTCGCCGCACTTCAGGCCGCCGAGTTGGTTGATGCGCTCAAGGCAGAAGGTCCCTTCACTGTCTTCGCCCCCACAGATGATGCGTTCGCTGCTCTTCCTGCTGGCACCATCGACGAATTGCTCAAGCCCGAAAACAAACAGGCACTGACCGACATTCTTCTCTATCATGTCGTTTCTGGCAAAGTAATGGCTGCTGACGTAACCAGCCTCACCAGCGCCACCACCCTGCTCGGCAAAGATGTCACCGTCAAAGTGGACATGGGCAACGTGTACATCAACGATGCCAAGGTTATCATCACTGACATCGTAACTTCCAATGGCGTGATCCACGTGATCGATGCAGTGCTTATTCCTGCCGCTGAAGAAGCCGCCTCAAACACCATTGTGGATATCGCTGTCGCTGACGGCCGCTTCAACACCCTGGTTGCTGCTGTGACCGCTGCAGAGTTGGTCGAAACTTTGAGCGGAGAAGGCCCATTCACAGTCTTCGCCCCCACAGATGATGCCTTCGCTGCTCTGCCCGCTGGAACAGTTGAAAGCCTGCTCCTCCCCGAGAACAAACAGGCACTGACCGACATTTTGCTCTACCACGTCGTTTCTGGCAAAGTAATGGCCGCTGACGTTGTCACCCTCACCAGCGCCGCCACCGTACTTGGCAAGGAAGTCACCATCACTGTCAAAGACGGCAACGTCTATTTGAATGACACTGTCCAGGTCATCATCACCGACATCGAAGCTTCCAACGGTGTGATCCACGTGATCGACGCAGTACTTCTTCCCCCTCAGTAATACCTCTCCTCTCAGAGAAGATTTACAAAAAAGACGGGCGCTATATGCGCCCGTCTTTGATTTAACCCATATTGGCCAAAGGGTTTATTTCGACCATTCTTAACTTAATTTTCAGTTCAAACAGCCTTACCGTACAGCATACCAAAATGCAAGGTGACTGCCAGATCCTTGTCCAAAACTCCTTTTCTGGATTTCGGTATGCAAATTTACCTGCCTATTCCTTTCTTATATGCAAAGTTTGCAAAAACGTGTAGAAGGTCATGACCTTAGTACTACCCCATAGCCTCATCTTTGCCATACTCATCTGTTAATCTTGCGGAGGTTAGGCGGTTTCATCTTGAAAATCAAAAAAATATTCAAAACAGCCAATGAAACCAAAAACAACAAACCCACCGATTACCACGTGACCAGCTTGTTTGTTGTGAGAAGGAGTAATTAATGAATAAAATATACTATCGAATTTTGAGTGTCTTTGTGACACTCGCCTTGGCACTGGGGAACTACTACACAGCACAAGCCTCACCAGTAACAGCCGCAAATGCATATTATGTATCCACAACGGGGAGTGACACGAATCCAGGTACTCTGGCATCCCCATTCAAAACCATTTCCAAAGCGATCAATACCGCAGTCACTGGCGATTCGATCTACGTTCGCGCGGGGACCTATCCTTCGTTTGCGGTTTCCAAATCTGGCATCAGCATTGCTGGGTACAACGGCGAAATGCCCATTATTTCGGGCGGCATCGGCATACGCTGCTACAACGCCAGCAACGTCATCATTCAAGGCTTTGAAGTGACTGCCGCCAGCGGCAACTATATCGGGGCGATCATGCTCGATGGCTGCAGCAATGTCACCGTGCAGGGAAACAAGGTCCACGATAATATCGCGGCCTCTGTTTCAGGCATCACTCTTTCAGGCTCGAACAATAAGATCTTGAACAACGAAGTCTATAACAACAACTATTCGGGCATCCGAATATCAGGGACTTCGCTGAACAATGAAATAGCTTTCAATAAAGTCTATAACCACACCATGTCTGCCGGGGACTCAGACGGCATAGATCTTGTGGTCTCCAGCGTGACCAACACCAACATTCACAACAATACGATCTTCGGAAATTCAGACGATGGCATTGACACCTGGGTCAGCCCTGCAAACATCATCACCAACAATGTGTCCTACGGCAACGGCGGAACTGGCGATGGTAATGGTTTCAAATTGGGTGGAGATTCCAACGGCGGCGGCAACACCGTCAGCGGCAATATTGCCTATTCCAACAAAGCCTGCGGGTTCACATCCAATGGAAATGGAAATTATTACGAAAGCAACACATCCTACAATAATGGCTCCTGTGGTTTCGATGATGGCTCACGCGTTGCAGGCAACACCCAAAAGAGTTCATTCATCAACAATCGCGCCTATAACAATCCACAGATCAATTTCAGAACACTCGCAGAGTACCTGACGATCTTCATCGGCAATCTGGAAACCGCGCCAGATGCAACCTCTGTTGCTACATCCACCGCGATCACGGTTGCCAGCCCCACATTCACAGCAACCGCATTGCCCCCCACGATTGCCCCAACAAATACCGCAATCGCAACCTCAACACAAATAGCATTCACACCCACAGCTTCACCCATGCCGATCGTGCCCACAGCAACCAACAGCGCGGTCCCGACCGTTACGTCTCAGCCTACATCAATACCTGCCACGTCTATTCCTGCCACTCCCGTTTCTGTACCAAGCGGCAACAGCGTGGACATTCGAGTCTCCAGCGGCAATGACGATGTGGAAGAAAATTCATCTGGTGTTATGTATCTCGACAGCAGCGATCTGGAACTGATTTACGATGGCAATGCGCAGGTCGTGGGGATTCGCTTCACAGGCGTAGGCATTCCGCAGGGAGCAACGATCACGAATGCGTACATCCAATTCAAGGTGGATGAAACTTCAAGCTCAAAATTAAAACTAACCATTGCTGGCGAGGCCAGTGCAAACGCATCCGCATTCAGCACCAGCACGCGCAATGTTTCTTTGAGGCCGCGCACATCAAACAAAGTAACCTGGGCGCCCACCTCCTGGTCGAAAGTTGGCGACCAGGGAACTTTACAACGAACGCCAAATTTGAAAGCGATCATTCAAGAGATCATCGGCAAGCCCAACTGGAATTCTGGCAACTCCATCGTCATGATCATCAGCGGTGGCAGCGGCAAACGCGTGGCATCCTCATTCGAAAATGATTCGGCTGGCGCCCCGCTGTTACATATTGAATTCTCCATGCCAGCCCTGCCAGTGGCGGCATCACCAACATTCACAGCCACCGCAACTCAGATAATTCCTTTGGCCTCACCAACAAGCCTGCCCGCCACGATCACATTGGAGCCCACGCAAATACCATCCACACCCACCGCAGCGGCAGTTGAGATCATCCTCGCAACAGATACCCCAGCTCCAACGGAAACACCGATCCCAGCTACACCATAATTTCAGACAAACAAAACAGTCCCTCACTTTTTATGAGGGACTGTTTCTATATTTTCATTGATGAGGAAGTACGCCGCTTCCACCCCAAGCTGACAATTGCCAGCCCAAAATTGACATGCACCGCCGCCCAGACAGGTTGATCACCGTTTGTTTGAGCGCCCCCACGGACTTTATCACGCGGTCAATTTTTCAAAAAATCTGCGTACCTTCACCGCGATCTGACGGTCGGTCATTTTGTCTGAAGTTTCAATACCCACGATCTGCACATTGACCTTTTCATGGGCGATGCGTTTTTCAAACTCAAGCTTGGCTTCTCCAGGGCCAAAGATGAGAAGTGACTCTGCTCCGCGAAGCTGCTCGATCACCTTGCCATAAAATTTATTGAGATGCTCCATATATTGCCGATCCAACTGATCATCTCCCTGTTGATATTGCGCGCTGTAGGGAGATTTGGAAGTTGAATCTCCTCGAAAATGAATACGCTTTTCCATCCCCGATTCTATTTTTTGAAAATCTTCTCCCTCGTCGCTCAATACCATGATCACCGCCCTCTTATGGTCGATCCATACTCCGATATTTTTTGTCATGGTTACTCCTTTATGTATAGTGAGATACCATCTCCCAGAATTTCCGAAAGGGCCAGGCAAAAAAGCCAAAGCCGATCAATCCTGTGATAGTGACAAACAACCATCTCCTGCCGTGAAATTTTGATTTATAAGCCCGCCACATGAACAATGGAGCATAGAGCGCATCCATCAACGCAAAGAACAATGTACCTTGGAATAGCATCAGTGCCGTAAATTTTGTATCGGTGGGCATGCACGTCGCTCCAAATTTATGGTACTACTTTTCAGAACGGAAGACAATAACGTTTTTTGAACTCTCACTCCCGCTACACAGCAGGAGCGGATTTGACCCCTGTTGCCCGAAATACCAGCCAGTAAAAACATGCCGCGTAGACCACGTACACGACCGTCACCACAAAAATGGGCAGGTTGAATGGACTGGAGAATAGATACTTCACCAGCAGCAACGCCCCCGCAAAGAAGTGACCAAAATTCGCCAGTGACACAGGCCGTGCATACACTCCGCCGATGATGCTATCTTTGGCTGTCCAATTCATCAGCGCGAAGGAAAAATACAACGCACCCATCAACTGGATCCAGATGACCCCCGCTCCCTGCATGGGAAGCAAAACCTCGGGCATGAACAGGGCAAAGATGCCTGCCAGCCCGAGAACGATACTGCTGGATGTCATTAATAATTTTGTATTCATGAAATACATCAACTCCTAAAACGGGTTTGTGGATTAACGAACAGATAGTATACAGCCAGCCCGCCGCTGTAAATGAGGACTGCCGTGTAGACGATCAGATTGATGTAGCGTGCAGGTTCAACGGTGTTGAGCAAGCCTATAAAAGGGACAATGAGCACAAGGTCATAAGCAAGAAAGCTGAGCAGTTGACCGAGTGCATTATGCCAGTTGGGTCGGAACATGCCATAGAGAAAATAAAATGCATCGCCAAGAAAGATACAACCAAAGACAACAGATGTATCGGGGTTTAATGCCCAAGGGAAGATGGGTGCTCCTAGAATCAGCGCCCTGCCCGAAAGGAAGAGTGAAGCGATAAATATCCAAAAAGAGACTTTGACAAGCCTGGGCATGAGACGAGTCTCTTTGAGCGGGATATTCAAACTCCAAAAAAATGCAGCAAAACTGGCAACAGCAGACAGGGCGGCGAGGACAGCAAAGAGAAGCATATCTGTGCGGCCTTGTGATGCAAGTTTGAAAAAATAAATGCAAGTGGTGAGCGCAATGACGAAGACGTTGGCCGAGCCTGCGGGCAATGCGCCGAATTCACCTGTCCAACCGACCCAGAGTGCGGCGGCGCTGACGGCGGCGAGGATGGAGCCGATGAATAGATAGGAGTAGCGGCCATCTTCCCAGGGCCAGATGGCGATGGCGAAGGGCAGCCGAAAGATGAAGCCGATTGCAAAGAGCAGAAAGACCAGACCGCTGACTACCGTAACGATGCGAATAAGTTTCATAGTTTTTACCTCTAAAATGGTTTTAAGTAACAACCCCAAGATATAGGTGACGCTTCGCGAAAGACCAACCCCCACC
>JAVBXV010000204.1 GCA_030824405.1 Anaerolineales bacterium
GAAGTACAGATCGAATCAAATCTCATCATCGTCATCTTCACTGACGGCATCAGCCATGCTGGCGAGCGGCGCGGTCAACCCATGAATGTGGGCGGCACCATTCGCTCGATCATTGAAGATCAAGACCCCACTCCGCAGCAACTCGCGGACTCACTTCTGGCACACGCGATTCAGCTCGACGATAATCGTCCAGCAGATGATATTAGCGTAGTGGTACTCAAGGTCAACGCACGCACTGGTGACTACGTGCGGCGAATGACGGTCAGGCTTCCGATCAACCCAAGATAGATAAAGAAACCCATGCCACCAAAACATACTCACAGCCACAATCACTCCAAAAACAATAAACACTATAGGCGGCATGTTCAAGCGTCCATTCGCGATACCATCATCCTCATGCGCGAATTTCGCTCGCCGCTTCTCTGGTTTTCGATCACCATCATCGGCGGCGGCATTCTCTATTATGCACTCTCCAATCTTCTTAATGAACCAGTAAACAGCCTTGCAGAGTCGATCTACATTGTGCTTACCTCCACGTTTTTGCAGCCACCCAACCGTGATTTTCCAAACCATACTGTTTTACAACTTTTTCACTTTCTCATGCCCATCGTGGGCATCATCATGCTTGCACAAGGGCTGGCAGATTTTGGCAGCCTGCTCTTCAACCGCAAATCGCGCAACAAGGAATGGGAAATGGCAGTCGCATCCACACTTAACAATCACATTATCCTCGTCGGCCTTGGACATCTCGGCTATCGCGTTGCTCTCAAATTACACGAAATGGGCGAAAATATTGTCGTCATCGAATTCAACGCCGAAAGCGATACGATCGTAAGCGCGCGCGAATTGGAGATGCCCGTCATCCACGACGATGCAACCCGTCCTGCAGCGCTGGAGGCCGCCAACGTCAAAAAGGCACGCACGATCATCATGGCAAGCCAAAACGACGCAATGAATTTGCAGATCGCACTCAAAGCCCGCAGCCTAAACCCTGACATACAAGTTGTCATCCGCATATTTGATGACGATTTTGCGCACGCGCTTCAACAGCAATTTGGTTTCATCGCGCTGAGCGCCACAGAAATGGCAGCGCCTGTTTTCGCCGCCGCCGCAGCAGGTGTAGACGTGACCAACCCCATCTCTGTCGAAGGTCAACTGCTTAGCTTGGCGCGTCTCACCATCGCGAAAAAATCGGCCTTTGCAAATCAAACTGTTGGATACGTGGAAGATAACTATCATCTAAACATTGTCCTTCACCGTCACAACGGTCATTCAGATATGCATCCCACTGATAAAAGTGAATTACACGCAGGTGATGTGATCGCTGCCCTGGGCGGGCCAGAGCAGCTAAATTTACTCCTCCACGAAAATGGACAATAACTCGCCGCCAGATGACCGTCCACTTATAGGAATTGTCGGGCCGTGCGGCTCAGGCAAATCCACTTTGATTGCAGGGTTGGAAAAACACGGATATCGCTGCCGGCATATTGCACAGGAGCACTCCTATGTCAAACACATGTGGCAGGTCATCAGCAAACCGAACATTCTCATATTTCTCGAATGCTCATTTGAAAACTCCACAAACCGCCGCAAATTAAACTGGCAGCCTGCCGATCACGAAGAACAATTACGCCGTCTTTCCCACGCCCATGAACACGCCCACACCATCATTGATACAAATTCATTAAATCCTGACGAAGTTCTCGCTGCGGCTTTAAACTTCCTAAAGGAGATTATCAAATGAAAAAGAGTATTCTCCTCACAGTCACGCTTCTTCTCCTAACCTCATGCCTGCTGCCTTCGCGAAACGCAACGTCTACTCCCGAGCCTGTTCCTTCTACTTTTTCACCCACAGACCTGTCCATCTACAAAGATGGGCTTATGCCTGAATATCAAGGTATATTGAACGAACTTCCCTACGCAAGCATTTATCAAATTGAATTCAAGATCGCCGAAGATCTTTACAATATTTCTGGCAGCGAAACCGTCATCTACACCAACGCGGAAGATGTGGAACTCAACGAAGTAAAGTTTCGTTTATTCCCCAACATTCTGGGGGGCAACATGCACGTGGACGAGGTACTCGTCAACGGCAAAGCAATTGTGCCGAATTACACCCTAAACGATAGCCTATTGACGGTCCCTTTTGAGACACCATTGCAGCCGAAAGAAAGTGTCACACTGAGCATGGATTTCACCGTCCGCGTAGCGCAAAGTGTGGAAATGAATTATGGTGTGCAAGCCTACTCAGACAATGTACTCGCCCTCGCGCACGCCTACCCAATGATCGCAGTATATGACGACGAAGGTTGGAACGCAGAGATTCCTCCGCAATCTGGTGATGTAACCTATGCAGATATGTCACTCTTTCTGGTAACAGTGGACGTGCCGCAAAATGTCATCGTGGCGGGCTCAGGGCGGGAGATTAGCCGTCAGGATAACGGGAACAGGTTGACGGTCCAGTATGAAGCGGGGCCCGTGCGAGATTTCTATCTGGCGGCCAGTCCAGATTATGAAATTTTCACAAAGGAAGTAAACGGAGTCACCCTCCGCTTTTACACCAAAGATTATTTACAGGAAGGCGCCGAATATGCGCTGGATGTGGCGGCGCGCGCAATAGAAATTTTCGGCGAACGGTATGCGCCCTACCCATACACAGAATTAGATTTTGTCTCCACGCCCACGTATGCACTTGGGATCGAATATCCAGGCATGATCGCCATTACAGAACGGATCGTTGCGGCAGACGATAACTACCTTGAAGCCACAGTGGCACATGAAGTGGGACATCAATGGTTTTACAACCTGGTTGGGAATGACCAACTGGATGATCCCTGGCTGGACGAATCGCTCACTCAGTTTGCGACCCTGCAATATTTTACTGATGAATATGGGCAGCAAGGTACTGAGGGCTATCGGGCGGCGCTGGAGGGACGCTGGGCGCGTATTGGTATGGAAAATATCCCCATTGGGCTGCCTGTACGGGACTATTCTGACCAGGAATACAGCGCAATCGTCTATGGACGGGGGGCCTTATTCTTTGAAGCCCTGCAAGCCGAAATGGGGTCAGAAGCTTTTGATGCCTTCCTGAAAAATTATGTAACAAACAATGCCTGGAAGATCGGCACTCCTGAAGTTTTGCAGAAAACCGCTGAAGAACAATGCGAATGTGATCTAACATCCCTTTTTACAGGATGGATTTATCCTTAAATCCATCCCCTACCCACCCCAATTTATCGGGAGTATAATGACGACCGCGCCAGCCACAGGCTGGCATTTTGTTGGATGGAGTAAATCATGCGCAATCGAAACAACTGGTTGGTCGTAATTATTTTACTGGTGATCTTTTCCTTGTGGATCGATCTCAGCAAGAATATTACAATCGAAAACCCCGCAACTGGCGAGGCTATTATTGACCGTGACGTGGATATCAAGCTTGGCTTGGACCTCCGCGGCGGACTGCAGGCTTTGCTCAAAGCCGATGTTCCAGACGATGTAGTGATCACCGCCGAGGAACTTGAAAATGCCAAGAATATTTTGATGAATCGTGCAAATCTGCTTGGCGTGAGCGAAATTACAATGCAAACCGCAGGTGATCGCCGCATTGTGGCAGAGTTCCCTGGAATTACCAATCCTGAAGAAGTGGTTGCTACTTTAAAGAAAACAGCGCTGCTTGAATTCGTGGACATGGGCTCTGCCCCTCTCCCTGAAGGCACCATCATCGAGACCGATTTTGGTAAAGCCGTTGCTACTCAAGGTGTTCCAGACGCAACAGACACTTCACAACCCGCCGTTTATCACACCGTGATGACTGGCGCCGACCTTGAGACTGCGGCTGTTTCGCGAACCCAGGTGGGTCAATATCAAATTGCCTTCACATTGACTTCTGATGGTGCACAAATTTTCAGCGACTACACATCCACTCACGTGGGTCAGTTCCTCGCAATTGTGCTCGACAAACAAATTGTCTCCGCTCCAAGAATCGAATCTTCCATCACTGGTGGAGAGGGCGTGGTCTCTGGTAACTTTACACAAGAAGCCGCTCAAAACCTCGCAATTCAACTTCGTTCTGGTGCACTGCCCATTCCGATCAAGGTAGTGGAAAGCCGAACTGTAGGCCCCACCCTCGGCGAAGAAAGTGTTCGCAAGAGTGTTCTGGCTGGCAGTATTGGTTTGAGCGTGGTCATTTTATTCATGGCTATTTACTATCGCACACCTGGTTTGATCGCAGATCTTGCCCTCATCTGTTATGCGATCTTCTCATTGATGCTTTTCAAACTCATCCCTGTTGTACTTACCCTGCCTGGTATCGCAGGCTTTATCTTGAGTGTGGGTATGGCGGTGGACGCGAACGTGCTTATCTTTGAGAGGCTAAAAGAAGAATTACGTGCTGGTCGCAACCTGCGTCAGGCGATAGATCTGGCTTGGAGCCGCGCCTGGCCTTCCATTCGCGACTCAAACACAGCCACATTGATCACCTGCTTAATCCTGTTCGTCTTCGGCAATACCTTCGGCGCCAGCATGGTAAAGGGATTTTCCATTACTCTGGCCCTTGGCGTTGGCGTAAGTTTGTTCACAGCCATCATTGTTACCCGTACCTTCCTGCACACATTGCTGGACGGCATCAAACTTGACGAACATCCTCGTTGGTTTGGTCTTTAGGAACGCAACATGAATATCATAAAAAACCGCTACACATACTTCTTGATCTCTCTGCTTATTATTGTGCCAGGACTCATCTTTATGGGACTGAACTGGGCGAAGACAAAAGAAGGCCCGTTACTTCTCGGTATTGATTTCCGAGGCGGCTCACTGCTTGAAATCCAACTTGAAGGCACTCGTCCACCCGTGGAAGATATCGCCAAAATATACGAGGATTTTTCAACGGAAGAAGAGCCGATTGCCGAACCCATCATCCAGGCTTTGGGGGAAGATTCCTTCTCCATTCGCTCAAAGACAATGAGTGATGAGACTAAAGGCAAAATTGTCGCCGAAATCGAATCTCAATTTTCGACCAAGGTAACTTTGTTGAACTTCACTTCTGTAAGTCCGTCTGTGGGTGCTGAAGTTACAAAAGCAGCTGGGTTTGCCATTCTCATGGCCGCAATTTCCATCCTTATCTACATCTGGTGGGCGTTCCGATCTGTGGAACATGCGTATCGCTATGGAACTGCCGCTATTTTAGCCATGTTGCATGATGTGCTCGTTGTGGTCGGTGTTGAGGCCATTTTGGGTTACTATCTCGGCTGGGAAGCTGACGCGCTATTCCTGACTGCGCTTCTCACAGTCATTGGTTTTTCCGTCCACGACACCATTGTGGTGTTTGACCGTGTGCGCGAGAATTCCCTACTCCTTCGCCGCGTGGACTATGAAACGATGGTTAATCATTCCATTGTTCAAACCCTTGACCGTTC
>JAVBXV010000408.1 GCA_030824405.1 Anaerolineales bacterium
TTGAGGGCAACAGCAGACAGGCCTGAGGCGCGGAGTGAAGCGGTAAGTTTGTCGAGGCGGGATTGTGTCACAAGAGTCTCCTAATCTGATTTATGGTTAATCTTTGAAAAGATATATGCGATCCAGTCAAAAATGACTGGGAAAAGAGTTTCAAATGTTGTGATCAAACGGAACCACCACGGGAGGATCAAACTGCGGCGCGGCCATTTGGCAACACCCACCACACGGCGCGCAACATATTTGGACGACATTCTAACGTTCAAGAGTGACTTGACCGAGGCATACGCCTGATTGCCGCCAATATGCTGTCCAAACTCTGTAGCCGCGGGGCCAGGGTACACGCCGCTGACTTTAATTCCCAGCGGCACAACTTCGCGGCGCAACGCATCTGTGAAGGCGCGAGCGCCCGCTTTGCTGGCGGAATAGGATGTGATCAACGGAGCCGAGATCAGGCCCGCCACAGAGATCATGTTGATGATGTGTCCCTTGCGGCGCGCGATCATGTGCGGAAGCACCGAGCGTGTAACCTGCATGAGACCCGTGAGGTTGACTTGTATCAGAACATCAATATCGCGTTCGGGGGTGTGATCTTCAAACCAGGCAACGCGGCCAATGCCTGCGTTGTTGAAAAGAATGTCGATCTTTCCGTACAGATCCAGCGTGGTCTGCACCATGTTTTCAATATCATCACGATTCAAAATATCCACAGGGACGGCCATGGCTTCGCCGCCTTCAGCCTGAATTTTCGCGGCAAGTTCCTGCAGCCGATCGATGCGGCGCGCGGCCAATACTACTTTGCAGCCTTCCTTTGCAAAGAGAAACGCGGCATCTTCTCCAAACCCCGAGGATGCGCCTGTAATGAGTACCACTTTATCTTTTAACTTTGGCATGAATGTTGTCCTGAATGTGTTCTATGTTGTCTGTGATCTGGAAGACAATCCCTTAAATATATTATACACAAACCAACCTGCTGGACGATTTCAATCGCGTGGTTGATGATATGAGGCAAACGCCTTTGCCTGCACCTTGTCTGAGATGGCATTGAAATGGGAATTAAAAAAGCTGGAGAGCACCTGCCAGCGCGGCGTGACCAAACTGCGGCGCGGACGTTTGGCAACCGCGATCACAGAATGCGCCACATCCTGCGCGGTGAGCTTCAGCCAATCAGGAGTCTTGAAATGTTTTTTGGCTTCGTTCTCGCCCATGTGACTTTGAAATTCTGTCGAAGCGCCGCCTGGGTAAATGACAGAGACCTTCACACCAAAATGGATCGCTTCACGGCGCAGTGCTTCGCTAAATCCGCGCACACCAAATTTGGCGGCGGAATAAATGCTATACAACGGCGGCGCGGCAAAACCAGCCACCGAGCACATGTTGATGATATGTCCGCTGTGTTGTTTATACATTTGCGGGAGCACGGCACGCGCTGTCCAGATCACGCCGAGCAGGTCTACATTAATTTGCGCCTGAATATCTTTGATCGGGTCGAGGTCTTCCAACCAATCGAGACGGCCAAAGCCTGCGTTGTTAAAAAGGATGTCAATGCGGCCATAGGCAGCAATCGTCTTCTCCACCATTGCGTTGACCTGTTCCAGTTGGGTCACATCCATTTCAACGGGCAGGGCTTCCCCACCTGCGGAGCGAATTTCTTTGGCGAGTTCTTCCAGACGGTCCAGGCGGCGCGCGCACAAAACCACTTTGCAGCCTTCCTGTGCAAAAAGTTTTGCAGACTCTGCGCCGAATCCAGAGGATGCGCCTGTGACGATCACAACTTTGCCTGTAAGATTTGCCATGTACTACTCCTATTAAGAAAAAAACAGTGCGGATATTTTATCATCCGCACTGTGGGAACTTGAAAATTATATTCGGCTTACTCTTCGCCTTGATCGTCGCTGGGGCGCTTCCGCGGCTTCGGCGGCGGATTGGTCACCTGTTTGGCGAGGGCGATATCGAGCACATCGTCCATGTGTTTGATCGGCACGATCTTCAACTCAGCCTTGGCTGTTTTGGGAAGATCGACCAGATCCTTCAAATTTTTCTCAGGCAACAAGACGGTCTTGAGACCAGCACGGTGCGCGGCGAGGACTTTCTCGCGCACGCCGCCAATGGGGAGCACACGTCCACGCAGGGTGATCTCGCCTGTCATGCCCACGTGCTTGAACACAGGACGCCCCGTCAACGCGGAGATGATGGCTGTTGCCATCGTAATGCCAGCAGACGGACCATCTTTGGGAATGCCACCTTCAGGCATGTGGACATGGATGTCATATCGTTCGAATGCATCCATATCGATCTTCAACGCCGCCGCGCGAGATTTGATATACGTGAGCGCAGCCTGACCAGACTCCTGCATCACTTCACCCATCTGACCTGTCATTTGCATCCCACCCTTGCCTTCGAGGACAGCTACTTCCACAGACATGATCTCGCCACCTGATTCTGTCCATGCAAGGCTGGTGGCCACGCCAACTTCGTCAGTGCGTTCCGCTTCAGAGGGGAAGACCTGCTGCGGGCCGAGCAATTTCTCGATCCCTTCGGCAATGATCGTGGTCGGGTACTTCTTCCCTTCCGCTTTCATGCGCGCCACCTTGCGGCTTACGCGCCCGATCTCACGTTCGAGATTACGCACGCCAGCTTCGTAGGTATATTCGCGAATGATGCGGCGAATGGCATCCTCTTCAAATTTGATGCCGAGGGTTTCAATTCCATTTTCGTCCAACTGGCGCGGAACCAGATATCGATTCGCAATTTCCAGTTTCTCTTCTTCAATGTAACTTGGGAATTCAATGATCTCCATGCGGTCGAGCAAAGGCGCAGGGATCGTGGACAATGAATTCGCGGTGGTCACAAACATGACCTTGGAAAGGTCAAAGGGCAATTCAAGGTAGTGATCACTAAAAGCGTAGTTCTGTTCGGGGTCCAGCACCTCAAGCATGGCTGAGGCAGGATCGCCGCGGAAGTCTGAATACAGCTTGTCGATCTCATCCAGCATGAAAAGCGGATTGGCCGTGCCAGCCCGTTTCATCGTTTGAATAATACGGCCAGGCAATGCGCCAATGTACGTGCGGCGATGACCGCGAATTTCGGCTTCATCACGCACGCCGCCCAAAGAGACGCGCACGAACTTGCGGCCCAACGCATCGGCGATGGAACGTCCCAGCGAAGTTTTACCTACGCCAGGCGGCCCCACAAAACACAGGATCGGCTGACGTTCCTTCTTTGGTTTCAAAGAACGCACCGCAATATATTCGAGGATTCTTTCCTTGGCTTTCTTCAAGCCATAATGATCGCGTTCCAATATCTTCGCCGCGTTCTTTACATCGAGATTATCAGGCGAAGTATTTTTCCACGGCAGGTCCACGATCCAATCAATGTACGTGCGGATGATGCCCACTTCAGGAGCCATCGGCGGCATTTGATTCAACCGCTCCATTTCCTTCATGACCACTTTTCTGGCTTCTTCGGTCAGCTCGGCGGCATCCACTTTCTTTTTCAGATCGGTCACATCGCGAGAGAAGACATCGCCTTCGCCCAACTCGGTTTGGATCTGCTTCATCTGCTCGCGCAGATAAAATTCACGCTGGCTTTTATCCACTTCATTTTGCACGCGTGAATGAATTTCATCCTCCAACTCAAGCACATCCACTTCCTGTGCGAGCAGAGTATTCAACTGACCCAAACGCGCCTTCGGGTCGAGCGTCAGCAACAAACGCAGTTTGGCTTCGTAATTCAACGAAAGCGAAGTCGCGATCATATCCGCAAGCCAGCCAGGCTCGGAAATATTCATGGCAAACAAATGCGCTTCTTCAGGGATCGAACGATCCAACTGCACGCAGCGGTCGAACATATCCAACGCCGAACGCATCAACGCCTGTGTGTTTCTATCCGCGGTTTGCGGCTCATTGACCACACGCACACGCGCCTTCAAATACGGCTTCGTGCGAATGAATTCCACGATCTCCACACGGCGGCGTCCCTGCACCAATGCAGAGTATGAACCATCGGGCATGTTCAACAAACGCCCCACCGCCATCTCCACACCGATCGGCAAAAAGTCATCTGTGCCGGGTTGTTCCACATCTGGGTCACGTTGGGTCAAGCCAATGACTGTCTGTTCTTTTTTCTGTGCTTCCTGCACAGCCAGCAGTGAAGCCTCACGCCCCACAAAGATCGGCGAAACCATGCGCGGAAAGATCACGAGGTCACGTAACGGTAAAACGACCGCCTCGATCAACCCTTCTTCATTCGCATCCATGTTCGGAACGCGGTACAACTCCTCGGTCCGTTGCGAGAGCGTCAGGTCAAAATTATCTTCTTCTTCATTCCAATTCGGTTGACTCATTAATCGATTTCCATTCTTTCATTACTTCCGCGGTCACAAACATCGACCCAGCAGATAAGACTATGCTACCATCTTTTGATGACAATTCCAACGCCCGCGCCAATGCAGACTTAACAGGCACAAGCGCTTCCCAATCCGCCCCAGCCTGATCGGCCAACAAGCCAATTTTTTCCACTTCCAAAGCCCGTGGATGATCGGCACGCGTGACAATGACCTTCGCGATCTTCGATTTCAGCGCCGCAAACATCCCAGGGATATTTTTATCCTCCGAAGCGCCGAAGATGAGATATACCTTTTTAGCGGGGAAATAGGTTTCGAGGGTTTCAAACAGTTTCTCGAACGAATCCTGATTGTGCGCCGAGTCAAAGATCACGGGCGGCTCGCGCCGAACCACTTCAAAACGAGCAGGCCATTTTACTTGAGAAAACCCTTTTTGGATCTGTTCGTCTGAGATCGTCAGTCCGCTCGCCTTTAAGGCCGCATACGCAGTGACCGCATTCTCAATTTGGTGACTTCCAAGCAGTGGAACGTTGAACGTTTGAACGTTTGAATTTTCCACGCGAAATTCCTGCCCCTCCAAAGATGACCCGATGAATTCAAACTTTACGTCTCTGCCCACCAAAGTCAACGCACAACCCTTTAGTCTGGCTACGCGCTCCAAAACCGTCAAAGCCTCACCCACTTGCGGAGACGAAATCACAGGTACGCAATCTTTAATAATGCCCGCCTTTTCGCCCGCGATTAAAGTCAACGTATTGCCCAGTACAGCCGTATGGTCATAAGACAGAGACGTGATCACCGAAACCTTCGGCGTAACCACATTGGTTGCATCCAACCTGCCGCCCAGCCCCACTTCAAAGACCGCCGCGGTCACGCCATATTTTGCAAACGCCATGAACGCCAAAGCCGTTGTAATTTCAAATGTAGTCAGCTTTTCGATCTTCGCCACATGCGGCTTGATCTCTTCCACCAACTCGACCAATTGCTCATGCGAGATCGGCTCACCATTGATCTGGATTCGCTCCACATAATCGAGCAGATGTGGAGAAGTATATAAA
>JAVBXV010000248.1 GCA_030824405.1 Anaerolineales bacterium
TGGGCACATCCTCCCTACTCCCAAGCCCCATTGGGCCAACGCAAACGTAGTTGGCATACTGCGTTCTACTTTTGACATCCCGATCAACTTTGATACCGATGTCAATGGCGCAGCTTTGGGCGAATGGCATTGGGGCAAGGCACAAAGATTAAATACTTTTATTTATCTCACGATTGGCACAGGGATCGGCGGCGGCGCATTCGTGGAAGGGAAACTTTTGCACGGCCTGCTCCACCCCGAAATGGGACATATTCCACTTCACCATGATCTCAACGAAGACCCGTTCAAGGGAACGTGCCCATTTCACGGAGATTGTTTCGAAGGCCTTGCCTCTGGGATAGCCATTGAAAAACGCTGGGGGCAGCAGGGGAACACACTTCCACCCGAACACCCTGCATGGGATCTGGAAGTGGAATACATCGCCAACGCTCTGGCAGTTTACTCTTACATCATCTCGCCTGAACGCATCATCATCGGCGGCGGCGTGGGACAGTTGCCGCATTTACTTCCAAGAATTCAACAGCGCACATGCGATCTAATCAACGGATACATCAAATCGCCTTTAATTCTTGAGAATATCGAAAATTACATTGTCAATCCTGGGCTTGGAAATCGTTCTGGTGTGCTTGGCGCATTGGCACTGGCCCAAAAGGCGCTATCTGAAAAATAAAAATTTCAGGCTGCCACTTTATTCTTTCGATCATTCAAATAACGCACAACCAATAGCAATAAGCCACCCAACACACCAGCCAAATGATATGGCAGAAAACTCATTACTTCCACGCCCTGATCAGTGATGATCTTCAAATAAAAGTATGGCGCCCAGACCAGAATACCTGCATAGATCAATCCATATCCAAAGATATGAAAAAGATCCTTTTTAGCGGGCGGTGTTTCCATCTCTTCACGCGCGGACGAACGCAAGCGCGCCCCACCCACAACGCCAATAAGATGAAACGGCAGAAACCACAAGAGAGATGGTTTTGCTCCTGCAATTTGCAGAACAATAAAAGGCAGCCATGCCAGTACACCCAGCCAGATCAAACCAGTTCCCAGACGATAACGCAGTACCGCTGTATTGTAAATTCGTTCTTTTGTTAACATGTGCGTAATATCTCCGTTGCTGCCTGTGATGATTTATTTTTTATTTGCGCCACTATAGCAAATAAAACAAGCAAGCGCGCAGAGAATTATTGAATTTCAGATTAAGAGAAAATAAAATCAACTAAGAGTTTGCTTATTTACAAAACAAATGTCATCTTCAAGAAAGATGTTCATCACGCAAATTAAGAAGCAAGTAATTTCACAAGAAATCGCCAGATTTTCTCAAGAGAGGGAATGAACAATTTCTCGTCTGGCGAATGCGGATTGTGTATGGTTGGCCCCATAGAGATGGTGTCCAAGCCGCCGCAACGGTCGCTGATGATGCCACATTCGAGTCCACCGTGTGAGAGTTGAACTTCTGGCTTTCGTCCAAACTCAGCCTCGTACACCTGCACGCATTTCGCCAGCAGCTGCGAATCCATGTTTGGCTGCCAGGGCTTGAATACTGCCGTTTCTCTAATCTGGGCGTCCGCAAGCAGCGCAATGGATTTCACACGGAAGAACATTTCCTCCAATTTTGACAAAACAGAACTTCGTTGGTTGGAAACAATAAAAAGACCCTCCTGCTTCAACTCCATAATTCCAATATTGTTGGATGTTTCAATAAAGCCTGCAATTTCTGAAGACATGGCTGAAACACCATGAGGCAGAGCCATCAGCAAACGAATCCCTTTTTCTGTCTCGTCGTAACCAATTGCGGCTTCTGAATTTTTCTCTTGAACAGAAAGCACAATAGATAAATCTGGCTCAGTATTAATACACTCATCTCGAATTGCCTGCACAATGGACGAAAAATTTTTACGACAGTCATCGGCCTTATCTGCAGAACAAACGAACAAAGTCTCCGCATCACGCGGAATGGCATTACGGGCAGTGCCGCCCTTCAATGAAATCAGTCGTACTGGCACATCCTTTTGAATAAAATCAAGCACACGAGCAATAACCTTGTTTGCATTCTGCCGATGCTTATTAATATCTTCACCTGAGTGCCCGCCTTTTAATCCACCAACCTTGATCTCAAAAATAATTTCATCCTGAATAACTGGCAGCCAATGCATAGGCAGAGTGATATAAGTACTGCCGCCGCCCGCACAACCTACAGTGAGAACGCCCTCCTCCTCCGAGTCCAGGTTCACCAGGGTTTTTCCTGCGAGCAGGCTGGCGTCAAGATTATCCGCGCCAACGATGCCGAGCTCTTCTTCAACGGTCAACAACAATTCGAGCGCGGGGTGCAATACAGTTTCATCTTCAGCCAACGCCATCATCAACGCGATCGCAATGCCATTATCTGCCCCTAAGGTGGTTTTATCGGCTTTGAGCCAATCGCCATCGCGGATGATTCGTATCGGGTCACGGGTGAAATCATGTTCAGACTCGGGTGTCTTTTGCCAGACCATGTCGAGATGGCCTTGTAAAACAAAAGTCGGTGCGGATTCAAAACCTGCACTGGCTGGCACGTAGATGACGAGATTTCCCACCGCATCCACTCTGGATCTGTAATTGCGTGCCACAGCCCAATCGATCAGCCACCGACGAATTTGGTCTTCATATTTGGTGCCGCGCGGGATGGAAGAGACTTGTTCAAAGCGTGCGAGGATCAGGTCAATGGGCTGCATGGGAGTTTCCTTTTTTGATCGAGGCGGGTAGGTGAAAAAATTATCAGCGCAAAACAGGTAGATCGGACGGAAACAAGCTTCAGTGATGAATGAAGCGCGGTCTTTTTAAATCCAATAAATCAAAAAACCATCTTGACTATATTTTATAGTAAAATTGCGGTTACTGGGGCGATGGCGGAATCGGCAGACGCAACGGACTTAAAATCCGTCGGTAGTGATACTGTGAGGGTTCGACCCCCTCTCGCCCCACAAAATGTCATTGCGTAGAACTTGAGAAAATTCAAGGCGCAGTGACATATTCGTCTAAAGGCAAACATGTTTTTTACACGTCAACAACTTGAAGAGAATGAAGACAAGACCCTCGCACCTTACGGCATGCGCAGTAAGGACACGAAGGGACGCGCCTATCTGGACAACGAACCAGATTACCGCACCTCCTTTCAGCGTGACCGCGACCGCATTTTGCACACAACTGCCTTTCGCAGGCTGGAATACAAGACGCAGGTTTTTATCAATTTCGAAGGCGACTATTTTAGAACCCGCCTCACCCACACGCTGGAAGTTGCCCAGATCGGCCGAACATTAGCCCGCGCTTTGGGCGGGAACGAAGACCTCGTGGAGACCATTTGTCTCGCGCACGATCTTGGACATTCGCCCTTTGGTCACTCAGGCGAAACCGCGCTGGCAAGGTTGATGAAAGACTCTGGCGGTTTTGACCACAACAAACAATCACAGCGCATTGTTACCGAACTCGAGCAACGCTACCCTGAATTCCCTGGCCTCAACCTCACCTGGGAAGTGCGTGAAGGAATGGTCAAGCACGAATCTGAATATGATATTTCAGATGCGCGTGAATTCAGTCCCGACCTGCGCGGCAATCTTGAAACCCAGATCGCAAATGTAGCCGATGAACTGGCGTATACAACTCACGATCTTGATGATGGATTACGCTCTGGCATGATCATGCCCCAAATGCTTGAGGGCATCGCGTTGTGGGAGATCCTGAAAGAGACGTATAGCTGGCACGGCCCAGTATTAGACGAAATTGCCCGTCACCGCATGATCCGTCATTTGGTTGGCTTGATGGTTACGGATATGATACAGACAACAGACTCGCGCCTCAAAGAGAGTAAAGTCAAATCTGCATTGGATATTCAGAAGCTCAAACACAATGTGATCGGTTACAGCGAAGAAATGCAAAGACGGAATCGCGAACTAAAGGATTTCCTTTACAACAAATTGTATCGTCATTATCGTGTGGTTAGAATGCAGGTGAAGGCAGAGCACATTATTACTGATATGTTCAATGCCTATCGCGCAGAGCCTTCGATCCTGCCTGACCATGTGCAATTTTTTATCGAGAAGCGCGGACTCGAACGCACGATCTGCGATTACATTGCTGGCATGACAGATCGCTACGCCATTGAAGAGCATCAAAAATTGTTCAACCCCTTTGAAAAGCCGTAAAAGGTTCAGTCAAAAACTAAGGGGGGAAGAAATCTCAAAAACTCCCCCCTTTATTTATTTTATTCAAAATTGGTATGTATTATGAAAGGAGCGGTATCTTTATGACCCCACCCAACTATCTTACTCCAGAAGGTGAAGCCAAGCTTCAGGCAGAGCTGGAGGAATTAAAAGGTCCAAAACGTGAAGACCTGTCCATGCGCTTGCGTTCAGCCATTCAAATGGGCGATCTTTCGGAAAACGCGGATTATCACAAGGCCAAGGAAGATCAGGCATTTCTTGAGGGACGCATTCAGGAACTTGAAGCCATCCTGAGAAACGCCGTATTGATCCAGAACGAAAAAGGGATGAATACCGACGTTGTCTCGATCGGCTCACACGTCACCATTCAGGAGGATACATTCGATCCTGAAACGTATCACGTGGTGGGCCCCACTGAAGCAGATCCACGCAATGGCAGGATCTCATACGAATCTCCAATTGGCCGTGCGCTGATGGACAAAAAAGTAGGCGATATCGCCGATGCAGAAACCCCTGGCGGCGTGATCAAGTTCAAGATCGTGAAAATCGAATAATAAAAAAGACCGACCAGAAATTGGTCGGTCTTTTTTATTATTATCCCTGTCGAGGCCAGATGGCCAATTCCAGTGTAATGCGTTCAAAGTAACTATCTGTTGGCATTGGACCTTTTCCATATTCAAGGTCTACAACGGTGGCAAGTAATTGCAGTGTGGCCGTTTCCAATAAAATTTGTGACTGGGGCTCGATCAGCACCAACTCGCCTTTGGGCTCAAGCCGTGCCCGAATACCAGGGTCATTGAAAGAGTGCTTGGACATCAATACTTTTGTGGCGGTCTTGATGTCATTTTTATCAAAGAGCCAGATCTCAAGCGCGGTCACCTTCTTTGGGTCACCAACGCCAATTGCTTCAGAAACGCCCACGCCATATTCGCCCATGAATTCACCAGCCTGTGTATCAATGCTGAACGATTCATCATACAGGTCATCACCAAGGACGTAAGTGGTCATCATCTGTGTGATGGGCGGAGCCAGACCGAGCTGCTCAAAATCTGTCTTCTCAGCATTACGGCTGATCTCGGAACCCTGCATCACAGCAGTGACCTCGCCGCTGCCACGCTTTCTAAGCAACTGGAAGAGGTAAAAAGCAATCGCACCAAAAACACCCAAGAGTACAAGGGCACCAATG
>JAVBXV010000292.1 GCA_030824405.1 Anaerolineales bacterium
TACTGCCATGGGAAAATCCTCCAATGAATTAATTTACGACAGAGAACACAGGTGTTGTGTAAATTTATGTTGTCTCTGGTATGGTCTCTCATACAACTGAATTTTACTTCTTTTAATCGAATTTGTGAATTTTCGTACGTCTGTTTTTATTAAGACAAATGTAATCGATTACTGACGTAAAAACGCTAGTTTAATGGCCCTGTTTTCTCGTCGAAAATATCCATGATCACTTGCGCCAGTTTGAGGGAATCGTGCCGCCACGGGTGGCCATCATCTACAAGGTCGGTGCAATAAGCACGCGAATCGGAAAGGGTCTTCTCATCTGCCCTGACCCACTGAGAAGATGCACCAATGGCGCCTTCGTAATTGTTATTACACAAGATCACGTCGAACAGGTCTTCGCCTACGTGTCCTTCCAAAGCGCGGAGGTGATCGTAACAGGTATATGCATCTGTTTCGCCAGATTGCGTGGCAATGTTACAGACATAGACCTTGATCGCACGTGTCACGCGCATGGCGGCCAGAAGATCATGCACAAGCAGGTTTGGCAAAAGGCTGGTGTATAAACTGCCCGGGCCTACTACGATAACGTCTGCATTCAAAATGGCTTTGATCACAGGCGGAAATGCTGGCGCAGTATCTGGCTCAAGCCAGACGCGCTGCACACGGCCTGCCATTTCAGGAATTTTGCTCTCCCCTTCCACACGAACTTCATTGAGCGAGTGCGGCACTTGCATGGACGCAACAAGTTTGACATTGTGCAAAGTGGAAGGAAGAACACGTCCGTTCACGGAAAGTACGCGGCCAGACTCGACGATGGCATCTTCAAAACTGCCCGTGAGATCGGCCAGCGCGGTGATAAATAAATTTCCAAAGGAATGACCTTCAAGGTCAGAGGAACCACTAAAGCGATATTGAAATAATTGCGTCAGGAGATCTTCATCATTGGAGAGTGCCGCAAGACAATTGCGAATATCACCTGGCGGAAGGATACCCAGACTTTCTCTTAAGCGGCCAGATGACCCGCCGTCATCTGCAACCGTAACGATCGCGGTTAAGTTGGACGTGTGTAATTTGAGTCCACGTAAAAGGGTGGATAGCCCATGCCCCCCGCCGATGGCGGCAATGCGGGGACCACGCTCACGGCGGCGAAAATCCTTGAGATGATCGAACACGTCACTGCCTGGGCGTAGAAAGGGAGCTAGGAGAGAACGATTCAGTTGCACAATTCCATAGAAAACAAGCCAGATCCCCAACCCGCCAAAGACAACAGCACGCATCAACCGCGGTAAAAACCGAAGGGATGCATACGAAAGCACAGTCAATAGAATGGGGTTTGTTGAATTGGTACGGTAGATATCGATCAAGACGACAGCGAAGCCAAGCCCTAACATGGTGATGCCAAGCATCACCAGAACGAACCAACGTCTTAAACCCAGCCCTGGACGAATCCAACGCATCACTCCACGAAAACCAATGAGGAATTTATTCCACATAAAAAAGATAATACCATATCAAACAGGGCTGGCAAGTGAAGTTTTGTCTACACGACCAGACAACGGCTGGGAAGCTCCGCCAAATAACCTTACGGTATAATCACCCATATGGGCACAATTATTGCAGTTGACATCGGCGGCACGCAAATGCGTGCTGCTTCTTATGCACCTGATCAGATCAAACCGATCAAGCAGAAAAAAATCGCCACCCTTGCATCAGAACCTGGTGGTTTTGACCGTTTGGTCAGTGTTATTCAAGACGTCTGGCCAAAAGATGGCAGCGTGGAAGCGATTGGATTGGCCTCTCCCGGCCCGCTTGACCCGCACACAGGCTACCTGCTTGCGCCTCCCAACAACCCTTTGTGGCACAATTTTCCACTTGCACCAAATATTTCCAATCATTTTGGGGTTAAGACATTCCTTGATAATGATGCAAATCTTGCCGGGCTGGCCGAATATCGGTTTGGCGCAGGCAAGGGACATCATGATGTGCTTTACATTACGGTCAGCACAGGCATTGGTGCAGGCGTTATTATTGCAGACAGACTATTACAAGGTTTTCATGGGTTGGCCGCCGAACTTGGGCACAGCATCATTGACCCAAATGGGCCGCTCTGCTCGTGCGGGTACCCCGGTCACTTGGAAGCATATTCTTCAGGGCCTGCCATCGTGAGGTACGTGCTTGGGGAAATAGACGCAGGCACAAAGTCCAGTTTGAAGCGTGATGAAAATATGAATGCGCGCGATGTATCCGAAGCCGCACAAAAAGGCGATGCACTCGCGATCAAAGCATATCAACGCGCCGGAGAATATCTTGGCATTGGTGTGGCATCCTTTTTACATGCATTTGATCCGTCCATTGTAATTTTTGGCGGAGGGGTTTCACAAGTTGGCGGTTTATTATTCGACTCATTTCACGTGAGCCTTAAGAAACATGTTTTCCATCCGCGTTATTTGGAAAATCTCTCGATCACGACTGCGGCTTTAAAAGATGACGCGGGGTTGTTGGGCGCGCGCGCGCTGGCTGAACTAAAGTTAAATTCGTAATTAAACCCAAAGGGCACCACGGAAAAAGAGGGGATTTCAATTCGGTCTTGCATCATCCTTCGTGTCCTTTGTGCTTAAAAGTTATTCACAAGGAGCATGTATGAAAAACCCAAATTTACCTGGCCCAAAAGCCAAGGCTATGATCGAGCGGGATAACAAGGTAATTTCACCTTCCTATCCACGCGGATATCCATTTGTGATGGACCACGGCAAAGGCACCGAGGTGTGGGATGTGGACGGCAACCGCTTTCTTGATTTCATGGGCGGCATTGCAGTGGTGGCAACAGGGCACTCTCACCCACAAGTTGTAAAAGCCATTCAGGAACAGGCCGAAAAATTCATCCACATCTCATCAGATTTTTATCACGAGAATTGGATTCGACTTGCAGAGAAATTAAACGAGATCGCTCCCTTCAAAGAAGATGCGCTTTCATTTATGACCAACTCTGGAACAGAAGCAGTTGAAACAGCGATCAAGCTGGCACGGTATCACACAGGCCGAACAAACTTCATCGGCTTTACTGGCGCGTTCCACGGGCGCACCATGGGGGCAGTAACTTTCACAGCAAGCAAGGCAAAATATCACGGCGGGTTTTATCCGCTAATGAACGGCGTAACCCATGCGCCCTTCCCAAATCCATATCGCCCTGTGCTCGAAAGACGCAAAGGCGAAGATTATGGTGAAGCAGCTGTGCGTTACATTGAAGAGGAAATTCTCGGCCAGATCCTGCCAGCCGATGAAGTGGCTGGTATTTTGGTTGAGACCATTCAAGGCGAAGGCGGATACCTTGTTCCACCTGAAGGCTTTTACCCCGCATTGCGCGAACTATGTGACAAGCATGGCATTTTAATGATCCTCGATGAAGTGCAATCTGGCATGGGACGCACAGGCAAGTGGTGGGCCATTGAACATTTTGGTGTTGAGCCAGATATGATCACGTCTGCCAAAGGCATTGCCTCAGGCATGCCGCTTGGAGCATGCATCGCGCGCAAATCTATCATGGATTGGGAGATCGGCACGCACGGCAATACTTATGGAGGCAATCCCATTTCCTGCGCCGCATCCCTTGCCACGATCGATCTGATCGAAAAGCAATATCTCAAAAACGCAGAAGTCGTTGGTCAATACGCATTAGACGCACTGGCAGAGATACAAACCAGACACCCATCCATTGGAGAAGTGCGCGGCAAAGGCCTCATGATCGGCGTGGAATTTGTCACTGACCGCGTAACAAAAGAACCCGCCAAAGAACTCACCGACCGTGTTGTCGATCTTGCCTACGAGCGCGGCTTGCTGATGCTCTCCTGCGGCAAGAGCGTCATCCGCATTGCCCCTCCCCTTTCCATTAGCAAGTCTGAGATGGATGAGGGCTTGAGAATTTTTGAAGAAGCAGTGACTGTGGCTGAGAAGGAAATGATGTAGGTCAGTTTTCAGTAATCAGTATGGAAGAAGAAAGAAAACAAGCCTTCGAGGTGACTCGAAGGCTTGTTTTCTTTCTTTGATAACTTTGTCTGTCTTCATTCTTCCCTTATGGTGAGGCAGCACAACGAAAGCCGAGATTGTTGAATGTAACATCAGGGGTATTTGCAGTGCGATAGGCGGAACGGGCAAAATCATCATCATACAGCCATGAGCCGCCGCGCATGGAACGATATACACCTGAGCTCGGCCCCAATGGGTTTGATGAAGGAGAATTGTAATAATAATCTTCACTATACCAATCGCTTACCCATTCCCAAACATTGCCAGCCATATCATTGGCACCATATGGGCTTATGCCATTCGGGTAATTTTGCACCCTGGTTGTATCGCCGATATTATTTTTATAATTAAGTAGATCATCACCCGGCTCGTTATTGCCCCAGGGATAAACACGTGCATCTGCACCTCGTGCGGCTTTTTCCCACTCAGCTTCGGTGGGAAGTCTGCGCCCAGCCCATGAACAATAAGTATTGGCGTCATTCCATGAGACATAAACGACAGGGTAATTGTCAAACTCAGGGTTACTGTAGTAAACCGAACGCAATGCAGAACTCGTGTTGACTGGCGGGCTGCATGTTCCCGCCGATACACAAGCGGCATACATTTTATTGGTTACTTCGGTCTGGTCGATCCAGAACGCATCCAATATTATTTTGTGAGTTGGCTGCTCATTTGGATTCCCATTATTACTGCCCATCTCAAATTCTCCCTGTGCTATATAAACAAGGACTGCGCCATCTTCACCTGACATTGTTGTCATTGCTGGAACGGGCCGAGTTCCTGCCCGCCAGAGGAAATATCCAATAAGCGCAAATAATAAAACCAACAAAGGAATTTTAAATTTCAGCAGAAAACCCCGCAAGCCATTGGAAGTCGCTGCACTGCGAGGATTCTCATTGAGAATAGCTGTCTGAATATCCGTTTTCCCTTGAACTAAATATTCGGATAAGGAATTAGTGAGTGCCGCAATTCCCGCCACTTCATTTTGCCGCATATCAATAAACTGATGATTGATCAGCCTCAAAGTCAACGCAGAGTTTTCATCTCCCAATACAAGAACTGGGAAAATACGTTTATTATGTTGTTCAGCAAAACTGATTTCGCGGCGTACCCACTCCGAGTTTTTTGAATCAGGTGAAAGAATAACAACTACAGCAACGCAGGCAATAATGGCCGCTTCGATTTCCTCTTCCCAGGCAGGATCTCCCGGATTAAGTTTTTCATTGTCCACCCACACATTTAATCCCTGTTCACGCAAGGCTTCCACCAAGCGATGCCGTGTTTTTGCGTCTCTGCGGCTATAGCTTATAAAAATCTGCGAGGCGGGCAAGTTGGTCAAATTATTCTCCACAAA
>JAVBXV010000143.1 GCA_030824405.1 Anaerolineales bacterium
GGCAAGGCATAGAACAGCATCGCCGCTGAGAGTATGTGTGAGCGATTGTCCAGCGGGGTGACGCAATCCAGATCTGGATTGATAAAGGCTTCAATGAATTTCGGATGTGCCGCCAATAAATGCACCCCGCTTGTGGCGCGTGGATTACATTCAATTCCATAGATCTGCCCTTCAGGCGTTTGGATCAGGTCAAAAGCGATCTGACCTGTGAATTGATTGTTTTCCACAAAAGTTTTTACCCACCAAAAAATTGCAGGGTTATCTTCATGTTGAAAAGCGATCGTCGGCTGCCCTTCGCCCACTGTGAATTTGGCAGGATACGAAGCGTGTGCAGTGATGCGTCCATTGTGGCAGACCGAGTAACTTGAATAAAGTTTTCCAGGAATATATTCCTGCGCCACCCAGGGTTTCTTTGCGTCAAATTTCAGCGTGGATAATGCCTTTTTAAGCGGAGGCAGGATCATGGTCCGCGAAGCGAAGCGTGAATAGATCGGCTTAAGCACAAGTCCGCGCCATTGGGCAAACGCATGCAGCAGATCATCCTCGGTGCGAACCAGCATCGTTTCAGGAATATGCAAACCATGCTGAACCGCATTGATCACGAAGTTCCATTTATTGTGGAGCGCGTCCAGTTTTTTGAGAGGTTCGGTAAACACAGTGCATGGAATTTCATCGCGCCGCATGGCAACGTAGAAAATTTCCTCACAGGTGGGCACCAGCAGATCGATCTTATTTTCGATGACAATATTTTTTATCGCAATAAAAAACGCTTCAGGGTTTTGACGTGGAGCGGGTACTATAAAATTGGCCTTGATCGCATTTGACGGTTGACTCAAATGTCCGCGCAAAGACTCGGCCATGAAGACCGTGTGCCCCGCGCGATGAAAAGTGCGGGCAAGATCAAGTGTTGCGGGTGCGCGCCCGCCAGTGAGAAGAATATTCATAAGGTTTGTATACCTGCGAATCTGCCGCTGCTAAAAAAGATCACTTCGGCAGAATGACATTACCTATAAGTATACGTTAATAAGTGAGCACCAACCCGCCAATTGATAAACCCGCGCCAGTGCCAACCAGTAGAACTTTTTCTCCGCGTTGAATATTTCCATCGCGCACTGCCTGATATAACGTGGCAGGAATGGACGCGGACACGCAGTTGCCCAGCGTTTCGATGGTTTTCATGATCTTGGCATCGGGCCAGCCGAAACGTTCGAGCATCATCAAGCCCACTTTGCTGGCTTGATGCGGCACAACCACATCGATATCGAGCAGGCTCTTGGAAAGGCCAGGCTGTAACTCATCCAGAAACTCGTGTGCGATCCCGCGCACCATGCGCAACACAGCAGGACCATCCATGTGGAAGAGATCATCCTCTGGCTTGTGCCCCTCGAAACGCGGATGTAGCCGCGAGCCGCCGCCCATGATGGCGGTCAGATAGGCGCCTTCGCCGTATGTTTTGAAATGCGCGCGATGGATCATGGAATTCTCGCCCGCCTCTGCTTTGGTGACGACCACTGCCGCCGCCGCATCTCCAACCAATGAAGCCGATTCAGGTTCTTTGGGGTTGATGCCGCACGAGGCCACATCTGCGCTGGCGATCAAAATGTTTTTGTATCTTCCGCTGTTGATGAAATTTGACGCCACGTCCATGCCTGCGATGAAACTGAGACAGGTGGTGTGCACGGTCATGGCAGGGATGCCAGATTTGCCCAGCCCAAGCTGACGCTGGATCAACGCACCCGTATCGGGGATGGCTTGCTCGCCAGTACCAGAGGCATTGATGATCAGATCCAGTTGATCTGGCTTGAGCTTTGCTTCATCCAATGCTTCGAGTGCCGCCTGCGAAGACATGAAAGATGACGTTTCATCCGTCACCCAGCGCCGCTCGCGCACACCATTGCGCCGCTCCACCCAGCCCGCGGGCAAACCGCACATCGCTTCAAGTTCAGAACTTGGCACGATCCGCTTCGGTAAATATCTTCCAAGACCAATAATTTTAAGGGGAATGTTAACTTGCAAAGGGAGTCTCCTGTTTTTTTTATGTCATTGCGAGGAGGGTGTTTTTCCCGACGAAGCAATCTCCAACACAACGCGGGGATTGCTTCGGGCAAAGAGCATTGCCCTCGCAATGACATGATTGTATTTAAAAATCCATCTTCTGAAAATACGGAATTGCATATTTCGAGATCGTCTTGATCAACTTCCACGGTCTCTGCCGCCATGCAGGCAGGTGTTTCGCGAAGACGGCATTGTACTCCGTCACAGACTTTCCACCGCGCACCTTCTTGAATTTTCCCACACCACCACTCGCGTGGACAAGTAAGTTTCGTTGCAATCCTTCCTGCAGCGTGATTAGCGTCAACAGGCGGTACAGCCCTTCTTCCTGCGGCAGGGAAGTATCATAGCCGAACAAAGGTTGTGTCATGGTTTCGTTGCGAATAAAAAATCCCATCACGGCATTGATCTTCCCGTCCCGTTTCAAGGCGCGCAAATACAATGTGCCCTGATCGCGCGCGAGTTTCATGAATTCAAAAGTGAATTGCGGGTTGTAATACGAATACTTTTCAAGATACAACAAGTTGTACAAATGCAAAGCGCGGATGAGTTCATCGTCGGATAAATTTTTCCCATCCACCACTTCATAGCCATTCTTGCGCAGCACGCGCATGTCTTCTTTATATTGGCGCGTGCGCATCGCCTCCGCAGGATCCATGTACCAAACCTGACGGCTCAACACCATTTCAAAATTATTTTTTTCCAAAGCCTGATAAATATGCGGATTCTTTCTCTGGTCCACCGAGCGGAAGACGATCACTCGATCTGGAAACCAGAGGGGCAGCGCTTCGCTCAACGCCGATAACTGCTCGCTGTTTACTGACGGGTATAGATTCGTCGAAAGCAGATAGTTGTTGACATAGACCACCTTGTCCAACTCGGCGCGTTTGAAATACCACGCCACAGGGTTCATGATCAGTTTGATCAACACTTCCACGGGCGGGTTGTGGAGATGCTTCACTTCTTCAAACCCGCCGTAGGAGACGTAATGACTGTACGGTGAAACGGTATAGGTATTTTCAGCATGAAAATCTGTGAGAGTGATCGGGATGATGACATCGTCCACTTTGGCGATCATCAACTGTGTGTTGTGGACGTTGCTGATGTATTTCTGCGGATCGTTCATGATGGGCAGTAAATAGTTGCGCGCATACTGCCCGTCTGCAGTGGCGGGCCATTCGAGCGTGTGGATGTTTTCTCTGGTGAATAATTCAGGTTGCATACTTGGCGTCACCCCAGCGGGGTTTTGAGGGCGCGAATGGTTTCGTCACAATGTGAGGGGATAACCACTGTATCGGGATGCGTCAAATAATAGGAATGTAAATTTCCCAGCGTGTCACGATAGGCTTCAGGGTCTGGAAATAGTAAATTGGCGATCTTGTGCGGCGGACGATTCTCCACGATGGATCGTTTCAGCCACGCGGCATCTGCCACGAAGAAAAATAATTTACCACCCTCATCGCGGACGAAGAGTCCCATTTGCCCGAGGGCGTGACCAGGCAGCTCTACGCCAATGATCGACTCGTCACCGAGCAGGTCGTAGCCAGTTTTGAAGGGCGCATATTCTTCAGCGAGTAGGATCGGCTTGGACATGTCCACTTCTTGCGAGCGTGCGTCGAAATCTGTGGGGATCAGTCCGCGCAGGAAGGCGTGCTTCATATCTTCAGCGGGATCTAAATTACGCAGCGATGAAAAGGCGTGGGGCATGTACACGAAACGGGACCAGCTCAGGTCGGGGAGGGAAGCGATGTGGTCTGCGTGGAAGTGAGAGATGAAGACGTGGGAAATGTCCTTTGGCTGTAAATTGAAAGCCGCGAGTTGATTCACAACCAGGTCTTCCTCATGCAAAGTGACGGGAGTCATCCAGCGATAAAAACGCTTTGGGAATTTTTTAGTCTCATCGAAGAAGCGATACGAATAGCCCGTGTCGAAAAGCATCGCGCCAAAATGTGGATGCCGCAGCAGCGCAAACATGGCAGGGAAATGAATACTGCGCCAGCGTCCGCCGTGAATGGCGATGTGTTCGGGCGCGGTGCAATAGCCCGCGTTAAGAATATTTATTTTCATGGCAAATTATGTCTTTGCTTCGGGCTTTCAGTTCCCTCGCAATGACGAATTCTCCTTCCACCATTTTATAAAAAGATCAAAACCTTCATCGATCGAAACTTTGGGTTGGTAGCCTAGTTCATTTTTTGCGGCTGAGATATCGAGAGTGGTGTTGTTCGCGAGCATGCTGACCGAAACGCGCGTGAGCGGCGGTTCGGGATACGTGGGGATGAATGTGTAGATCAACTCCAGCACGCTGGCTGCGGCATTCGCGGTTTGATAGGAAATTTTTCGTTTGGGATGTGGCAGATCCAGCGCGTCACAAATGCGTTCGACCAGCCTCCAAATTTTGACAGGCTCGCCGTTTGAAATATTATATTTTTTACCGAGTGTGTTCGCGGGAGATTCGGCGCACAATAAAAGTGCATCGACAACATTTTCAATATAAGTGAGGTCAACAACATTTTCGCCGTCTCCCAAAATGGGCAGTCTGCCAGTTTGCAGCCGTGGGATCAATCGCGGAAAAATAACTGAATCGCCTGGCCCAAAAAGCGCGCGCGGACGAATGGCGATCGTGGCGAGTCCGTTTGCAAATGCTTTATCCAACTCTTCTTCAGCGAGGAGTTTCGTGTGAGCATATTCGCTGATCGGGTCAGGCAGTGGATCATTTTCTTTGACGTTGATGCGCGATTTGTAATCAAAATAAATACTCGGCGTGGAAACATGCACGAGCCGCTTTATTTTATTTTCTTCGCAGCCACGAATGATGTTGCGCGTGCCGATCACGTTGGCTTGATAAAATTTTTCAAACTTTCCCCACGGCGAGGGCAGCGCGGCGCAATGAAAAACGATCTCCTGATCTTTACAGGCGTTGATCATTCCTTCTTTATCTTTCAAATCGGCTTGAATGGTTTCGATGCCCAGCGCTTCAAGTTTATCCAGCGCGGCGCTGTTGCGCCCGAGCGCGGTCACACCCCAGCCCATGCCGTGCAAACGGCGGGTGAGTGCGCCGCCAAGAAAACCCGTTGCGCCCGTTACTAAAACTTTCATGTGTGTCTCTTTTCCGCGAGTGTGGTCAATTCTTCGCGAACGATCTTTGAATTATGCCGTACATCGGTTGGAAATTTTTTCATGAACAAAAATGTTTTTATTTTCGAAGCCTGTGGATGCTGGCTCGCCATCTTTATCAAATCGTTCTCGATTCTTTTTTGATCTGCGTGCACATTTTTTTTGAGCTCGATCCACAGAACAGGTTCTTTATCTACTGCAACCAATG
>JAVBXV010000398.1 GCA_030824405.1 Anaerolineales bacterium
ACCCAAATAGCGTATGCCTTTACCATGATATGGTTCCGGTGGACGCACCTTACGGATATTCGCAGCAATCTGGCCGACCAGTTCTTTATCGAAGCCCAACACCTTAATCTGGCGTGTCTTCAAATCCACTTCAAACGAAACACCCGCGGGTGGTTCCATCTTAACCGGGTGAGAATAACCAACAAACAGGGATAGGTTTTTCCCTTCAAGCTCAGCGCGGTAACCCACGCCTTCCACTTCAAGAATAACCTCAAAACCCTTGCTCACACCATGGATCATATTTGCGATCACAGCGCGAGTAGTGCCATGCAGAGCACGTTCGGCAGGATTTTCCGAATTACGGGTGATATTCAACTGATTATTCTCCATCTTGATACCAATCAAGTTCGAGAATGAACGATTCAATTCACCTTTCGGGCCCTTTACGCGAACGTCCAAACCATTCACGTCCACCTGCACGCCACTGGGAATATCTACTGGCAAACGACCAATTCTAGACACAGTAAACCTCCTACCAGACCTTGCAGATGATTTCGCCGCCAACGCCCAACTGTCGAGCGCGTGCGCCGGTCATGACACCCTTTGGGGTCGAAAGAATGGCAACGCCAATTCCAGAAAGCACCCAGGGAATGTCTGTCTTTTTTGTGTAAATCCGGCGGCCAGGCGTACTAACACGCTCGATACCGGAGAGGACGGGGCTACGCTGGCGGCGATCGCCAACATACTTAATCTTCACACGGAGGACTTTTTGTCCTTCGCGCTCACCATCCACCACTTCGAAACCTTCGAGAAAACCTTCATCCTTGAGGATTTTAGCGATCTCTACTTTAATCTTTGAGTTGGGCATTCCAACCTGTGCATGGCCAGCCATCACAGCATTTCGAATGCGTGTCAACATATCAGCAATTGGATCAGAGAATGACATGATCTACCTCTACCTGGGACTACCAGGACGCCTTCACGACACCAGGGATTTTGCCCGTCAAAGCCAATTCACGGAAGCAAATACGGCATAAACCGAAGCGACGAATAAAACCGCGTGGGCGTCCACAACGCTGACAGCGATTACGCACTTGCACTGCATGTTTGCGGCGCAGTTCACGATATTGCATACATTTTTTTGCCATAGGTTAAGCATCCTTCTTGCTACTGAACGGCATTCCGAGCAATTGCAATAATGCGCGAGCCTGATCATCTTCTTTGGCAGAGGTCACAATTGTGATCTCCATACCGCGCAATTTATCAATTTTGTCATACTCGATCTCAGGAAAGACCAATTGATCTTTGAGACCAAGAGTGTAATTTCCGCGACCATCGAAAGAATTTGCCGAGACACCGCGAAAATCACGTACACGGGGTAAAGCAATATTCAACAAACGATCAAGGAAAGCCCACATACGATCACCACGCAAAGTAACCTTTGCGCCAATAAGGCGGCCTTCGCGCAACTTGAAGTTTGCAATGGCCTTGCGAGCCTTTGTCTGCACTGGTTTCTGACCTGTGATTATCATCAAGTCGCCAGTAGCTGCATCAAGTGCTTTCGGATTGTCCATCGCCTCACCAAGCCCGATGTTGATAACAACCTTCTCAATACGTGGTACCTGCATTACGTTCTTCAAACCAAATGATTTGAACAGGGCCGGTGCCACTTCTTTTGTATATAATTCATGCATTCTGTTCATAATATATGCTCCACGGCCTATTCAATCGTGGCTTCACAGTTTTTACAAACACGATGAGCGCCCTCGTCATCACGTTGGATACCAACGCGAGTAGGTTCACCACATTTCGGACAAACGAGCATCACATTTGAGATGTCAATCGGTCCTTCAAACTGAATTCGACCAGGATTCATGTTACGTCCAGCCTGCGTCTGCACCTGGCGCTGATGCTTGGTGCGAATATTCACACCAGTCACCACAACGCGGAGGTCGTCAATCAAAACATTGATCACCTCACCGCGCTTGCCAATCTCTGTACGGCGGCCACTGATTATCTCAACTGTATCGCCTTTACGGATCTTAACTCTCATACTCAGCTCCTACAGTACTTCCGGGGCTAGCGACACGATCTTCATGTAGCCCATATCGCGCAATTCGCGCGCCACAGGTCCAAAGATACGAGTGCCCCTCGGGTTTTCGCCGTCAGCATCCAAAATGACAGCGGCATTATCATCAAAGCGAATGTATGAACCATCTTCGCGGCGCCATTCTTTTGTACAACGCACAATGACAGCTTTTACAACTTCGCTCTTCTTTACAGAACCTTGCGGCGCAGCGGATTTAACAGTGGCGACCACTATATTTCCGATGGAGCCATATCTGCGTCTGGAGCCACCCAATACATGGATGACAAGCAGTTCGCGCGCGCCGGTGTTATCGGCGACCTTTAATCGAGATTCATGCTGAATCATGGTCTATTCTCCTACACCCTGATCAGCAGTCCTAGTCTCGCGTTTTACAACGGACTCAACTGCCCATCGTTTGTCACGGGAAATTGGACGGGTCTCTACGATCTGGACCTCATCACCAATTTGACAGCCGATCTCATCATGCGCTTTCACGCGCTGGCTCGAATGCACCACCTTCTGATAAAGAGGATGACGAAATTTGCGAGTGATCTCAACTACAACGGTCTTGGTCATTTTATTGCTGGTGACCACACCAATCAATCGACGACGATTATTCATTAGGCACCTTCCACAACGGCGCGTTCAGTTTCGCGCAAGATGGTTTCCATGCGGGCAATATCGCGGCGCAAGACTTTCAAACGACTTGAGTCAGTCAACTGACCAGTCACCTGTTGGAAGCGCAGCTTCATCATCTCTTCATGAGAATCCATGATCTTCACGCGGATTTCTTCCACTGCCAGTTTGCGGACTTCACTTATTTTCATAGCCTTCATCGCTTATTCTCCTCCCGCGTAGCGAGCTACAACTTTGGTCTTGATGGAGAACTTGTATTGCGCGCTTTTCAGAGCGGCAATTGCAATATCAGCAGGCAAACCAGCAACCTCGAACATGACACGGCCAGGTTTCACAACCGCCACGTAATACTCCACATTACCTTTACCAGAACCCATGCGGGTTTCTGGTGGCTTGTGAGTAAACGGCTTGGCTGGAAAAATACGGATCCAGATTTTTCCACGGCGCTTCATTTCGCGCACAATGGAGCGGCGAGCCGCTTCAATTTGACGGGCAGTAACCCAGCCCGGTTCCAACGCCTGCAGACCGAATTCGCCGAAGGAGACTTCCGCGCCGCGGAGAGCCTTACCCTTCATACGACCGCGCATCTGCTTGCGCCACTTAACACGTTTTGGCATCAACATATCAAAAATACCTCATCTCAGCGACGTTGCGATTACTCGCTAACGTACACGCCTTCCGTCGCTTCAGCTTTTTCTTCAACTTCTGGAGCAACTTCACCTTTATAGATCCAGACCTTAATACCAATCTGCCCATAAGTAGTGGAGGCTTCAGTGATAGCGAAATCGAGATTTGCGCGCAGGGTCTGCAAAGGCACGCGGCCTTCACGCAACCACACATCACGAGACATCTCAGCTCCACCCAAGCGTCCGCCAACGAGGATCTTAATGCCCTCAGCGCCTTGTTTCATGGCCTGCTGAATGGCACGCTTCATTGCACGACGATAGGCGATACGACGTTCCAATTGGTCGGCAATATTCTTGGCAACCAACATTGCATCAATATCTGGAGAAGAAATTTCTTTAATATCGAGTTCAATCTTCTTGCCAACCAAGGCTTCAAGAGCCTGGCGGATCTTCTTAACACCTTCGCCCTTGCGGCCGATCAAAATGCCGGGCTTGGCGGTATGAATGGCAATACGAACCTTGCCAGGAGTGCGCTCCACGTCAATGCGAGAGATGCCAGCTTTGCCATTAAGAATGGCTTCAGGCATATCTTTGCGAAGCTCACGAACTTTTTCATTAGCAGCCGCACCACCTTTAGACATTTTGCCAAGCAACAAAGTGCGAATGGCAAAGTCTTGATGAAGCTGTTGACGATAAGTGCTACCTTCAGCAAACCAACGGCCGCCCCACGGCTGGTTAATGCCCAGACGAAAACCAATAGGATGTACTTTACGACCCATAAATTCTCCTTAAGCTCCGCGCTCGCGTAATATGACGGTCACATGCGAACTTCGGCGCAAAATCGGCTTGAAACGGCCGCGCGCACCAAAGCGACGCCACTTACGTGTAGGCGCTTCATCAGCAGTGATCTTGACAATATACAGATCATCACGGCTTACACCGAAATTTTCTTCGGCATTTGCCACGGCAGATGCAACCAACTTGTACACAGGCAAAGCTGCACGCTTATTGGCAAAGCGCAAAACTTCAAGCGCTTCATTTGCGTTCTTGCCGCGAACCAGGTCAATCACACTGCGCACTTTCTGCGCAGACTGGGAGAGAAAACGGATTTTTGATTGAATATCATTCATCTCTTAATTCCTTACGCTCCCGCCTTCTCGCTGGTCTGATGACCGCGGAAGGTACGTGTCGGGGCGAACTCGCCCAATCGATGACCGACCATGTTTTCGGTAATATAGATCGGCACATGGCGGCGTCCGTCATGGACTGCAATCGTGTGTCCTACCATTTGCGGGAAGATCACAGAAGCACGACTCCAGGTGCGGATGACTTTCTTTTCATTTTTTTGATTCATGCCTTCAATACGTTTGAGCAATTTCGGCTCAATGAAAGGGCCTTTTTTTAATGAACGTGACATATTTGCGTACCTCGCTTAATCTTAGCGGCTCGTCTTATTGCGACGGCGCACGATGTACTTGTCGGTCTTCTTATTACGGCGAGTCTTATAACCGAGGGTAGGCTTACCCCATGGGGTTTTAGGACCAGCAAGACCGATTGGCTGACGACCTTCACCACCACCATGTGGATGGTCACGGGGGGACATCGCAGAACCGCGGACGGTTGGACGAATACCTTTATGGCGTTTGCGGCCAGCTTTACCAAGTTTAATGTTGCCATGATCAAGATTACCAACCTGACCAATGGTTGCATAACAAACCTGATGAATCAAACGAACTTCGCCAGAAGGCATACGGATCTGGGCAAAATCACCTTCTTTAGCAAGTAATTGAGCCGCACCACCAGCAGAGCGCACAAGTTGGGCACCCTTGCCTGCTTTGACTTCAATATTGTGGATCATGGTGCCGACAGGAATATTGCTGATTGGGAGCGAGTTGCCAGTGCGAATTTCAGCAGCAGGACCAGAAACAACCTTATCGCCAACCTTCAAATCCAGAGGGGCAATGATGTAGCGCTTTTCGCCATCAACGTAAAAAAGAAGGGCCAGGCGAGCTGTGC
>JAVBXV010000160.1 GCA_030824405.1 Anaerolineales bacterium
CCATGCGCAGCGAATTGGATAATCAGTCTTCCGCTTCATCGAACCAAAGCTCACGCTTGCGCGATGAACTGGTGGAACTTCGTCCCTTCACATTTATCAGTGAAATTCGCTATCGTGAATTGAAACAACGTTGGGGACAGGTTTTCCGTGCCGATATGGGTGCCGAAGCCTTCTTTGACATTCTTGAACGTCTTGATCTCGATAAACTTTCTGTTGAACTCTGGCATGAAGTGCGTACCACCAAGAGCAAGCAGAAGCGCAAGAAATCAACCACTCGTTTGAAAGTTGTGGAAGCTTTCCGCCGCTCTGGCAACCGCCCTGAGTGGATGATCCTGACAGTACTGCCCGTGATTCCTCCAGACTTGCGCCCAATGGTGCAGTTGGACGGTGGCCGTTTTGCGACTTCCGATCTTAACGATCTGTATCGCCGCGTGATCAACCGTAACAACCGTTTGAAGAGATTGCTCGAACTCGGCGCTCCGGATGTCATCATTCGCAATGAAAAGCGCATGTTGCAGGAAGCCGTCGACAGCTTGATCGATAACTCACAGCGTGGCAAGGCTCTCTCTCGCCGTGGCCGTCGTGAGCTTAAGTCCCTAAGCGATATGCTCAAGGGCAAGAAGGGACGCTTCCGCCGTAACTTGCTCGGTAAGCGCGTGGATTACTCCGGTCGTTCCGTGATCGTGGTGGGTCCGCAGTTGAAATTGAATCAGTGCGGTTTGCCCAAGAGCATGGCGCTGGAACTGTATCGTCCGTTCGTAATTTCACGTCTCGTGGCGAATGGTTATGCCGCGAACGTTAAAGGTGCACGTCGTCTCATTGAGCGCAACAGACCCGAGGTTTGGGAAGCTCTTGAAGGTGTGATCGGTGACCGTCCTGTTTTGTTGAACCGTGCGCCTACCTTGCATCGCCTTGGTATTCAGGCATTCGAGCCGATCTTGATCGAAGGTTCTGCCATTCAATTGCATCCGTTGGTGACAACCGCTTTCAATGCGGATTTTGATGGCGATCAAATGGCTGTGCATGTTCCGCTTTCACAGAAGGCCGTGAAGGAAGCACGTGAACTCATGCTCGCTTCCAAGAACTTGCTCAAGCCTGCAGATGGTGAGCCGATCATTTCACCTTCCAAAGACATGGTGCTGGGTGTGTATTACCTGACCATGGAAAAGAAGGCTGTTCATCGTGGTGATGGCCGCGCGTTTGCCAGCATTGATGAAGTTGAACTCGCTTATGCTCTTGACCAGGTGGATATCCACTCTGAGATCAAACTTAATGCGCGAACCTGGTACGACGATAAGGGTGACCGTTTGCCCGAAGCTGAAACACGAATTATCAACACAACTGTTGGCCGTGTTCTATTCAACCGTGTATTGCCAGAACAAGTGCAATTCGTGAACGAGAAGCTCGATAAGGGCGGCGTGAAGGATTTGATCGCTGAAGTCTACGAACTTTGTGGACAGGAAGTGACCACCAACGTTGCTGACCGCGTGAAGAGCATTGGTTTTGAATATGCAACAAAATCCGGTACCACGATCGCTGTGGCCGATATTTCCATTCCACCGGAACGCAAGCCCATTATTGAAGAAGCCCTCAAGGCGATCGAAGTGGTCTTACGTGACTTCCGCCGTGGTTTGTTGACCGAACAGGAAAAGAACGAACGCGAGATCCAGATCTGGCAGGACACCACTGAAAAAGTGGGTGATGCCGTCAAGAGACACATGGACCCGGATGGTAACCTTTCCACCATGGCAACCTCTGGAGCTACCAAAGGTGGTTTCTCCACGATCTCCCAGTTGGCGGGTATGCGTGGTTTGATGGCTGATCCTTCAGGACGCATCATCCCCATGCCGATCCGTTCCAACTTCCGTGAAGGCCTTACCGCGCAGGAATACTTCATCTCCACGCACGGTGCTCGTAAGGGTCTCGCAGATACCGCTCTTCGTACAGCGGATGCAGGTTATCTGACCCGTCGTCTTGTGGATATTGCACAGGACATCATCATCAACGAATATGACTGCCGTACTCATGAAGGTGTCTATATTCGCAAAGCGGACGATGTTGCTGGTCAGACCATGGCCAACCGCATGTACAGCCGCTTACTCGCAGAGCGAGTAGTTGACCCAACAACTGGTGAAATAGTTGGTGAGTACAACGATATTATCTCTCACGACCTTGCCCGCAAGATCGTGGGTACAGGCCTGACCGAAATTAAAGTCCGTTCACCTTTGAGCTGCCAGTTGAATCACGGTATTTGTTCGAAGTGCTACGGCGTTGATCTTGCCCGCGGCGAAATGGTGGAACTCGGTTCCGCTGTTGGTATCGTGGCGGCACAATCAATCGGTGAACCTGGTACACAGTTGACACTCCGCACATTCCATACGGGCGGTGTGGCTTCTCAAGGTGCCGCAGACATCACAACGGGTCTCCCCCGCGTGGAAGAAATCTTCGAAGCGCGTAAGATGCCAAAAGGTGAAGCTGTGGTTGCCGAAATTGCAGGTACCCTTCGCATTCAGCAATCGGAAAAGTATGCCGATATGCGCGAAGTGCATATTGAACATGCCGAAATGGTGCATGATGAATACGCCATCCCTGAAGATTGGAAGTTTGTTGCCAAGGATGAAACCGAGGTACAGGCTGGTGACGTACTCGCTACAAAAGACACCGCTACCATCATCTCCCAGCATGCCGGGCGTGTGGCCGTGGAAAAGAAAGAGCACAAGATCATTGTCTCTTACGAACAGCGTGAAGAGATTATCGAAGAAGTGCCGAACACTTCCCGTTTGCTCGTCAAAGACGGCGCACATGTGGAAGCTGGACAGCCGCTTACCGAAGGTTCACTCAACCCGCATCGCGTGTTGAAGATCCAGGGACGTGACGCCTGCCAGATGTACCTGATGACCGAAGTTCAAAAGGTGTATCGTTCACAAGGCCAGAACATTCACGATAAGCATTTTGAAGTCATCATCCGCAAGATGTTGAACAAAGTGCAGATCACCCGCCCAGGCGATACCAAGTATCTGCCAGGCGATGCAGTCGATCGTCTTGAGATGCGCCGCGTGAATGAACTCCTGCTCGTTGAAGGCAAGCAACCCGCCCGCTTTACTGAAGTTCTTCTGGGTGTCACCAAGGCCTCTCTCAGCACAGACTCGTTCCTCTCGGCTTCCTCGTTCCAGCACACCATCAAGGTGTTGGCAAGCGCAGCCATTGGCTCCACCACCGATCCGCTCTTTGGTCTCAAAGAGAACGTGATCATCGGCAAGCTCATCCCTGCAGGCACAGGCTTTATCCACGGCCGTTTCGTTGGTCTGGAAGAGCATGGCACCGCACCAGAACCTGCTGAAGATATCTCTGCCGCAGATTAAGGTAATTAGTTGATGTACAAAAAAAGGCGACCCGTTCGGGTCGCCTTTTTTTGTACATGCCGCAATTTGAAACCTGTATAATCTACACATGGTCTTCCGTCATTCACGCTCCATTTCAAAAAAACCAGAAGGACAGCCGACTCGCGGCAAGACCGCCTCAAACCGACTGCGCCGTGTGGATAACTTCATCCTGCTTTACGAGCCTGCGCTTCTCACGCGGACCGATGGCCTGTTTGCCGCTTCCCTTTTTGTTGACCTTGGCTACGGCTTTGATGCGCGTACCACGCTCGAAAGCGCCGAACGCTTTCGACGTTTGAACCCGAATCTAAGAATCCTTGGCGTTGAGATAGATAAGGAAAGGGTCGAGGCCGCGCTGCCCTTCGCGGACGAAAAAACTTTCTTTCGGCTGGGTGGATTTAATTTGCCTTTGCAAGCAGGCGAAAGCGTAAGGTTGATGCGCGCTTTTAATGTCCTGCGTCAATATGAAGAGAAGGATTTTGCGCCCGCGTATGAACGTCTCGCGCAATATGTTTTGCCAGGCGGTTTGATGATCGAAGGGACGTCGAATCCTTTTGGCAGTGTGTGGGCCGCGAACCTGGCACGCATGATGGCGGATGCAAAATGGAAAATGGAGGCGTTGGTTTTTAGCACCAGCTTCCGCATGGGATTCGACATCACAGATTTTCAAGCGGTGCTGCCCAAGAATCATATTCATCATGTGGTGCAGGGCGACAGAATTTACGATTTTTTTGAAGCATGGAAACGCTCTGCGGCTGAGACTTCGCACTTCAAGGTGTTTGGATTAAGACAATGGTTCGTAGCGGCTGCGGAGGCATTGGCGCAAAAGGGGTATAAAATGAATTTGCAGAAAAAATTCCTAAACAAGGGCTGGTTGATCTGGGAACAAACGTAGAATGAAAAACGTTCATTAAATGGATTTATTTTGACTTGTACATGAAAGGCGGAAGTATGTCATCCTTGAAAAAACGCGCCATGTTCGTTGCCGTTTTATTGGTTACTGTTTTAGCCTGTGCAACAACGACGCCAACCGTAACGCCCGTGCCATCAGATTTGAATGCGCTTCACACCGCCGTTGTAGAAACCATTGTTGCGTTGACGAAATCTGCTGTACCTGAAACTTTGCTCGCGAGTGAAACAGCAACATCCACAGCCACGTTTACATTCACGCCCCAGCCGCCAACACTGACCGCCACACAAACAGCAACTGCAATTCCAATTTTCACGTCTACCCTTCCGATCCCGTTGATCAGTGTTTCGGTGGCAACCAATTGCCGCAATGGGCCAGGGAAAGTGTATGGCTATGAAGGCGCCTTGTTGATCGGACAGTTTGCTGAAATTCTTGCGCGTGACCCGACCAATAATTATTGGTACATTCGCAATCCTGATTCGTCTGGAAGTTCTTTCTGCTGGGTCTGGGGAGAATACGCCACGATCTATGGGAATGTTGCCATTTTGCCGATCTACACTCCGCCGCCCACGCCTACGCCCACACGTACTCCGCTGCCAACTTTGACTTCAACCCCTGCGCCTGTTTTCAATATTTCCTACACGAGTTTGGATACCTGCACAGGCTGGTGGACGGAATTTAAAATCAAGAACACGGGCTCGATTGAATTTAGATCTGTGGAGATCAAGGTGCAGGACGTGGATACTGCCGTTGTCCTTTCGAATTTGACGGATGGATTCACAGACTTGACGGACTGCCTTACCTCCACAAAAAAGGATGTGCTTACGCCGGGGAATTCCTTGATAGTGAGTGCGCCTGCGTTTATGTATGACCCAACGGGGCACACCATCCGCGCGACGGTTACGATGTGCTCGAATACAGGGCAAAGCGGATTGTGCGTCACAAAGAAAATTGAGTTCAAGCCATAAATTCAATGTAGACAGACATGAAAACAAGCCTGCGCTGATGAAAAGCGCAGGCTTGTTTTTTTATTTAATTTTCAAGAAATTAT
>JAVBXV010000325.1 GCA_030824405.1 Anaerolineales bacterium
TGAAGGTTCGTTGCGATACATCACATTGATCAACGGCGCATAATATGCGAGTGACAAAACACTATTGAGCGCCATGAAAATCATCAGCAACAGGATCACGGTCTTTTCGGTTTGGAAGCCAGCAATAAAAATCTGCCACTTGGACATAAAACCAGCCAACGGCGGCAAGCCACCCAACCCCAGCAAGGCAATGCTCAAAGTAAATGCGATCAAGGGATAGCGCCGCGCCGTGCCAGCCATGTCACTCACGGTGAGTGAAGCATGTGAGCCATTTTGCAAAAACACGGCATACATCACAGCGCCAACCGCAAGGAACGCCAGTCCTTTCATCATCATATGATTAAGCAAATGAAAGAACGCACCTTGCGCGCCCAACTCATTCCCGCCATACAGCGCAACGCCAAAGCCAAGCAGCATATACCCAACATGGCTCAGGCTTGAATACGCAAGCATGCGCTTGATCACCGTCTGCTGTAACGCCATCAGGTTGCCATATAAAATATTAAACACACCGAAGATCAAAAACACAAGACCCCATGAAACTGAAAATTCAGCAAGCGTGGAAAGCGAACGAATCATCGCGATCAATCCCGCCTCGATGACCACGCCAGAAAGCATGGCACTAATTCCGCTGGGCGCCTGCGAATGAGCATCTGGCAGCCAGGTGTGCAACGGAACAAGCGCAGCCTTGACCCCAAAGCCGATGATGAATAAAGCACCCGCGCTGAGGATAACAAAACGCTTCACATCGGACCCTGAAATTGATTCGCGCACTGCGGCAATATCCAAAGTGCCAGCTTGGGCGAAAACCAATGCAATCCCCATCAACACCAGCGCCGAGCCGAGTGCGCTCTGCACCAAATATTTCATACCCGCTTCCAGTGACGCAGGCTGCTCACGATAAAAAGCCACCAACAAATAAGACGAGATCGCCATCCCTTCAAACCAGACCCATAGATTAAACAGGTCGCTGGCACAGCCGAGGCCGATGATCATGCCCATCATGGCAAGCAGCATGGCGTAGTATTTTTCCTCGCCTACTTCACCAGACATATATGGGCCAGAGAAGAGCACAACCAACGTCCCAAGCGTGAGGACGGAACCAGCGAGCAACAGACTGATCCCGTCCATATGCAGGGAGATCGTTTCGATCGTGTATTCCTGAGTTGCGCCTGTCAACGCAATTTGAGCAGACGCAACAAAAGGAATCCATGAAAGCAGAAGCGCAAGCAAGGCAAATCCCTGCACAAAGCGGGAATGTCTGCCTCGCCACAATCTGCCGATCAAATACACGAGCGGAGATGAGGCCAACGGGACGATCATCAGATAAACAAAGGAGGGAATATTCATGATGCGCCCCACCATAAAACAAGCAGAATACCCAGCAAGGCACCGACAATGCCAAAAATATTCCAATTAAGCTGGCCTGTTTGAGTAATTTGAAAAACTTTGGAGAAAGCCTGCACCGAACGGACGATCCATCCATTTACTGATTCGAGGCCAAAGGAGGAATCGAGCACGAGACTTGGCTTATATGCAAGCGTTGACTTTTTCCGCACGAACCAGAAAACGCCGCAGCCCAGGAAAATTGTCAACAAGGCGAGCCAGGTTGTGGGCGCGGAAAGAAGCGCCTGCACTACATCCAATGTAGATTCTTGTTCAAGTTTATGGAACGGCAGCGTGCGAGAGAGCAAATTATTTAATCCGCCAAACACAAGCCATGAAGTAAAAGCTCCGAAGGAAAGCAAGCCAAGGGAAATTTTCATCGCCACACCAGCGGCGTGGACTTCATGTTGTGCACGCTGTTCGCCAAAAAAGACAAGCCACGCCATGCGGAAAGTATAGAAGGCGGTTAGACCAGCGCCGAGCAGCATGAGCGCGTACGCCCACAGCGGCGAGTGTTCAAAACCCATTTCAAGAATAAGTTCCTTGCTCCAAAAACCATTGAGAATGGGCAGGCCCATCAATGCCAACGCGCCAACAATAAAAGTATTGCGAATGAACGGCATCTTTGCACTCAGCCCGCCCATGCGCAACATATCGCGGGTGCCGATGGAATGAATAATCGCGCCTGCAGAAAGAAAAAGCAGGGCCTTGAAAATTGAATGACTCAACAAATGAAATTGAGCGGCCGTGACACTGCCCACGCCAATGGCATAGACCATGTACCCAAGCTGGCTGACCGTTGAATACGCAAGCGTTCGTTTGAGATCCGTTGTAGTACAAGCCATCAACGCGGCGGTCAATGCAGAGATTAAACCGACCAGCATGACCGCGGTCTTCCAACCAGGGACAGGTGCAAAAGCAGGATAAAAACGCGCCAACAAATACACGCCCGCATTGACCATCGTGGCGGCATGGATCAACGCGCTGACAGGTGTGGGCGCTTCCATCGCATCTGGCAGCCAGGTGTGGAATGGGAATTGAGCCGATTTTGCGGCAGCCGCAATCAGAAAACTAAATGCGATCACAGATAAAACATTGAGGGGAATTTCAGCGGCTTGCGAAAACAACGCAGAGACCTGCAAGCTGCCTGTGTTCACAAAAGCGATCAGAGCACCCGTCAACAAACCCACCCCGCCAACTTGTGTAATGATCAAAGCCTTCATACCGCCCGCCACGGCTTTGGGATCGTCGTTATGAAAAGAGATCAGTGCGTAAGAACATAATGCTGTAATTTCCCAGAAGAAAAAGATGAATAAAAAATTCCCGCTTAACACCAACCCATTCATTGCGCCAATAAAGAACAAGACCAGAAAATAATAACGGCCCAATTGTTTTTCTGCGTGCATGTAATTCACAGAGAACAATACGGCCAGCGAACCGATCACCGCAGAAATTGCAGTTAAAGAAACACCCAAGCCGTCAGGGACAAAAGTCAAATCACCAAAGGTGGGAGCAAATGAAACCAAGAGAACGGCCTGTGAACTGGCATAAGAAAATAGAACAAGAGAAACGATCCCAGCGGCCACACTGAACAACACTGCAATGAAATGCTGAAGCCTGGGGCGTGCATCTGCAGCCAGCCATACCAACAAGGCCCCCAGCCAGGGAATTCCAATTACCAATACGACCAACCAACCCGCCATATCAGCCTCGCAAAGTATCTATCTCTGAAACATCCAATGTGCCAAAGCGACGCCGCACCTGCACCGCCAGCGCCAGCCCCACCACTGCCACGATCGTATCCACAACGATGACCGTTGCCGCAATGGATTGTCCAAGCCCGAGGTTACCGCTTATCTTGCCCCCTAACACCAAAGCCAGCACCACCGCCTTGACCAATATCTGCAACACCATGACCACCTTGATCAAATTTCTGGTGATCAACAATCCGTACAAGCCTACGCCGAACAAACCTGCAACGCCCCAAAAAACAATATTCAATGGAGTGAGATTCATAAAGGCACATCTCCAGTTTGGCCTGGCTTCTGTTCGGAAAGCAAACCAAGCACACCCATTACGCCAGAAAAAATCAACGCGATCTGAATCCATACATCCAGCACGCGTTGCTGCCAAAGAACATCCGCCAAAACGATCGAGCCTGTCGACTCGACGATAGCCCATCTTGTGTAAGCCATCCAACCGAGAATCGAAATTGTCAGAGCTACTACAACGAACGCCATTGGCTTCGAGATGATGGACGATGGATCCAACGCGTCATCACCCACCACGCTTAAAGCATATACCAGCAGCACAGTCACCAGCCCCGCCCCCACAGAAAGCTCGATCACCGCCACTTGCATCGCACCTAATTTATAAATGACCGTTGAAACAAGCGCGCTGATCCCCGCAAGATATAGTGTTGCCGATAGAATACGCTTGGATACCATTGCGCGATACGCGCAAAGAATTGCCCCCACCAACAAAATCGCATATTGGATATTATCCATACCGATCTCCAAATTAATAGCACATATTGAGCGTTTCTCTAAAACACTTCTCCTCCTTTATTTGTGAAATATACCACGATTCGATTGTTTAATCATATTCCCCAGCGGATAAAAAGCGCCTCAATCCGCACTGGAAATTGCTACACCACAATTGGCAGCAGAATAAAAAAAACAAACCTGCCAGAGACAGGTTTGTTGATAAAAAACTATTGACGAGTTACCTAATGGAGACCAGTTCCACGTCAAAGATCAACGTTGCATTTGGAGGGATCACGCCGCCTGCACCACTCTCGCCATACGCCAGTTGCGGAGGAATGGTCAATGTGGCTTTTCCGCCGACCTTCATCAAGGCAATGCCCTCGTCCCAGCCGCGAATTACGCGCCCAGCGCCCAGCTTGAATTCAAGCGGTTCGCCACGGCTCACGGAACTATCGAAGACTTTGCCTTCAAGAAATTTACCTGTGTAATGTACGCGCACGGTATCGCCAGCCTTGGCCTGCGCACCTGCTCCAGCTTCCACCTCAACGTACTCTAATCCGCTTATTGTTTTCATGATTTCTCCTTATGTTTTTGATGGGCATATTTTACACGGTAAATTAGCGTGCCGCCCCAGATCAGCAACTTCCATGTGACTACACGCCAATCAATTTAAAGCGAAAACCCACTATTTCTAGTGGGTTTAGCTGGGGAACCTGGATTCGAACCAAGATACCATCCTCCAGAGGGATGTGTACTGCCGTTGTACGATTCCCCAAGAACGACCGACATTTTACCATCGTTTTCTTTGTTTGTGTGTGATTTTACGATGGAAATTACCATTTATGATGCAGAACTATTTGCGTGCCGCGCGGCGGGTATTATCCTCGATATCCATCAAGATCAGGAGCACTTTACCAACTGCCTGCAAGGTGACAAAATATACCAGCCCAATCAGGGGCGGCTGAAACATCCAGGTCAATTGTTGAAGAAAGTCGGTTATGCCCATAAAGGACATAAATCCACGCACATATTGCAAAATAAAAATGCCAATCGAAATCAGAAACTGGATAATGTAGACGGCTAGGACGATCCAGGAAAAGATCCTTGTCCACTTTACGAGGCGCAGGACGGCGTCTTTCTCAAAATAGGTTCCGAAATAGCTTGAAGGGGCATCATTTTTTTCTGTCATTGGGAAATCCTCCAGTTGAATTATAAAACATCTCATCCATTTGTTATAATTGCAGATATTAACACAAACATGATCAGGGCGGGAAATTCGTCTCTTTAGCGTGGCAGGTAACAGTTAAGCGTGAGGCGTCTTTTTATCCCCCTGAAATTCATTTTGAAGGCAAATCCATGAGTCCCGAAGAAAATACCAAACCCACTGACTTCCTCCGCGAAATTGTTGCGGAAGACCTAAAAAGCGGACGCTTCAAATCTGTCCGCACGCGCCTGCCTCCCGAG
>JAVBXV010000153.1 GCA_030824405.1 Anaerolineales bacterium
TATACAAAAAATTATGATTGTTTCGTAGCCAGACTTGGAGAGATACCGTAGGTGTAGCGTGGTGATAAAACTCCAAGCGACATAAAAACTATTTCTTTTTAGATCGCCTTCTTCTTTTTTTCTTAGATTTGATTGGAAATTCGTACTCCCTTGTTCTAAACTGGCTAGTGACTCTTAAAAGACCATATTCATTATGAAAATCTTCCGCCTCTTTTTGAAGTTGATCAGACCATTGTCTTGCATCTAAATAAATCAAGTCTTCTGATCTATGTTTTATGTCCATAGATTCCGTTGCAAACCCAACAATATCTTCAGCCTTTGGATGTATATATTTAACAACCATACAATAAGCCTCAAGAAGATTACCACGCCCAGTTCGATACTCACTATATTCTTGACCCGCTAACATAGGCAGCACGAGAAAAACATAATATGGGTCACCTATATTGGATGGTGCAATCACTCTAACCCTGCGTTCTGTCGATGATGTTTTAGCAAGTAATTCATGAAGAAATGTAGAAAGCATTCTCCTTCGCGTCCTATTTTCCCGAGCCAAGAAATGAACGTTTTTTTGTTGCTTGGAAATGCCGTTTGGATAGGCCAGATACTGGGTATCCTCAAGAATGTTTTTATTAAAGGTTTCAATTAATGCATCCCAAGCATAACTGATTTTATTAGCTGCCAATTGGGCCTTTTTTTGAGGGCTATCTATAAAATCCTCCCAAAATCCCTCCTCTAGCATAAAGCCATCTGTTTTTTCTCGATTTACAACAAAGTCATGTTCGTCGTTTTGATCTAAATTTTGAAGATAAAAAGCAAGCAATTCCTCCTCACCAGGAACATGAACTTTCAATTGATGCGAGAGAAATTTCTCCTTCTTAGTTAGGTAACTAGTAAAGTCTGTAATTGTATCTAACTGTTGCATAACCACATCTAATGTTACTTCATTAAAAACATGAACGTATCTGTTTTTATTGTCAACTTGGCCAATAGAGAAGGGCATACAATTCTCACCCATATGTTCATCGCCAATGATTGTATTATCAATCAACAAACTACCACTTCCACCACCAAAAAACTTTATGCATTTTTCAGCTACGCCATGGGCAATTAATATCCGATGGAGTTGTATGTCTTCAATATTTGGTAACGGTATAGGAAATAATTGAGTACATTCACGATCTATAAATAATCTGTTCGGGAATGATTTTATCCAACGTTCGGCCCCAAAAATCTGCTTGGCTGAATCCCGGACTGCTCGGCGATACCATCTACTCCAGTCTAATTGGATGTTACCAGTATGGGGGAATTCAATATATTTGTCAGAAAAAATAATCACATGGTTTTCAAACACAACAAGAAGATCACAAAGTTCTTTTCCATCCCCCTTTTCGCCTTGTTTCTGGTCCCTATAAATACCTGAATAACTCCAAAGTGACAGAAAAGCTCGGTCACAGAGTTTTTTTAAATATTTTTCTGAAGGAGTGATGCCATCTGCGCGTTCAATTTTCATAATTATCTATTATAAAACTAGGACAGCCTGCCCACCCTTAGGCCGTCCCATCTTCGCTTATCTATTTTCGACTTTGAAGAATTGAGGTCAACCGCTTTCCTGGCTCCATTGCTTCGGATGGCCATTTAAAACTGCCGTCTTGATTTTTTTCCCAGAAACTAATTTTATATTGCTGTAAATCGAAGTGTACGCGCTGGTCATCTCCTTCCCCGCGAAAATGATCCTGCCGACATGTTGTTACAAGTGGGATGCCTAAACCAACCGCGTACCCAATTTCAAAGTAAACTGAAGGGCGTGCGTAGGTTAAGTCAGCAATAATACAAGCGGCTTCGTTTATTCCACTCATTATTTTTTCTGTAATAGTTTGGTGAGGTTCGGTCATATCAACGCGAATAGCTTCGTAACCTAAATTTTTGCATGACGGTAAGAAGTGCAGATTGTACAATTCGTCTACATCTGAGTACCCGAATGCACATGCAATAAAAACTGACTTGAGCGATAAAGCCTTGGGGCGAAGGATTGTGTTTCGGCCTTTGCTTAGTGCCTCTGCAATACGCTTGCCTTCTGCTGTAAGTTTTATGTAAACATTATCTTCTTTGTCTTTAGTGTCGTCTATCACCTCAGTGATGGTAATGAGCCCCATGTATTCCAGCCCGGATAAGTCTTTGCGCACCAGCTTGATTTCTTCATCCCTTTTCAGACGCAATGTAAGTATATTGAACTCGGAATAAAACTTTAGCGCTTTCTTGTAGTCGCCCGACATCATTGGACTGCTGAATTTGAGAAATTGATTCAAGGAAAAAAGATTGACCTTTTGGGCAGCATCGAAAAGGACCAATAAGATAATTTGAGCACGTTCAGATAGTTTGTGGGAAATTGTTGGCATGAATACCCTCATAAATATAATAATGAAATTGTTATTTCTAAGCAAAAGGTAGCCATATGTATGTATATGGCTACCTTTTGCCATGTTTCTTACAACTTCGCGAACCTACTCACCACCTTCGCCGCCGTAGCGGGACGGTCCATTACGCCGCCTTGGTGGATGAGGATCGGCGTGCCTTCCTTTGCATACTCAAAATTCAAGAACGCCTGACCTGTGATGAATCTTGCTCCATCAATGGCACAGGAGGTGACGAAGCCAATGCGTTCGCCGTTGGCATTCACCACGGGGTCGCCGTTGTGTGCCATGCGCACGCGCTGGTCATCAAAGGTGAAGCGGATGACGCCGCCCTTGCGTTCTTTTTCGCGTGCCACATAAGCATCGCGACCAATGAACCACGGCTTGTACGGTTTCACATACGAACCAAATCCGCCTTCGGCCACGCCTAAATCTCTACCTTCAAATTTGCCAGAGCCAAGTCCCATTTCGTGACCGTACAATGGCAAGCCTGCTTCGGTGCGGAGTGAGTCACGTGCGCCCAAACCGATCGGCTTGACACCAAACTGCTCACCCGCTTTCATGACCGCGTTCCAAAAGTCCACGGCGCGTTCGGGGTGGACAAATAATTCAAAAGCCAGTTTCTCGCCAGTGTAGCCCGTGCGCGAGACGATCAGATCAAAGCCGCCGATGACCGCATCGCACAACTCGGTGCGCTTCAACTTCATGATGCGCGCCTTCGTCTTATCGTCCACGCCCATGGCGAAGAGCGTGTCGCGGCTCTTCGGTCCCTGCAGGGCAATGTCCACTCGCATGGCAGAACCAGCTTTCGGGTCCCGCAGGTTGCGGATGTTGGCTTCATATCCGTATGTGCGCGCCCACGGTCGGCCGTTGTCAATTTTCACTTTGCCATCGCGCACACTTTCGAGCCATGTGCGATCCTTGTCATCGTTCGACGCATTCACGACCACGAGATAATTATCCCAGCCGCGGCGATAGACGAGCGTGTCATCGATCACGTCTGCATCGGGGGTCAGGAAGTGCGAATACAAAGACTCGCCAGGTTGCAGCCCGCCGCAGTCATTGCCGCAGACCGTATCGAGGAACGAAGCCGCATCCGCGCCGCGCACATCGTACACACCCATGTGCGAAACATCGAACAGCCCCGCCGCATTGCGCGTGGCAAGATGCTCCTCAAAAATCCCCGTGTACTGCACAGGCATTTCCCAACCCGCAAATGGGACCATTCTGCCGCCCAGATCACGATGGGTTTGATTCAACGCTGTCTTCTTTAACTCGCCTTCAGATTCATTCCAGACGAAAGGCGGCAGCGCTTCATTCTTAATCTCGGAATTGACTCCAACAAACCAGGGCTTGACTCCACCTTTGAGCGGGGGCACTGTCGCCGAGAGTTTTGCTTTTACTTCATTCACCACAAACGCACCAGGCATACGCTTCGCGCTGAAATCTTTTGAACCATCCAAATTAAAGGATGTGTATCCATCTGAAAGATCGCGCAGCCAAGTAGCCACTGCGGATGCATTCTTGACAGGCACCGACAATTGATAAGTGGTGTTATCCACATTCTTCAACAAACCTTTGATCACACCCTTGGGAGTTGCAATGGATGTAACTTGAGTCTTGCCTTTCTTCAACGCAGAAAGATCAGAAGACACCGCGAAATCCAACACCTGACGAATACGCTGTCCGCTCAATTCGTAGACGCCCGTTGTAGCTTTGTCATCTACATAATAGAAATGAGGATAGCCGTTTTGGGTCGGCTTGAAATCAATTCCCGCAGACGCAGTCAACTTGCGGATCTTCAGCTTGGCTTCATTCAAGACATTGAAGTCCAATTTCGCGCGGCGTTGCTTGCCTTTCTTGACCGTGTCCACTGAATGTGGCGCACAAGCGATCAATACATCCGCCATGATGTTGGCGAGTTCACGGGTCTTCTTCTCATCGAAGCCGCGCTGTGTGATCCACGGTGTACCCAAACGAATGCCGCTCGGGTCCATTGAATTCTTGTCACCTGGAATGGTATTGCGATTGACAACCACACCGATGATGTCCAAAATGCGTGAAGCCTGATCACCACTCAGTTTCGTGCCATCTTCACCAACAATGCTGGTGCAATCGACATTGACCAAATGTGTATCCGTGCCGCCAAACGGCACACGCAGTCCACGCTTCTCGAATTGATTGGCCATAGCTTTGGCGTTCTTGATCGTTTGCGCCTGTAATTTTTTGAATTGTGCGGTCTGAGTTAATTTGAAAGTCAACGCGAGGCCAGCAAAGACATTGACATGTGGCCCGCCCTGCTCACCAGGAAAGACAGCCTTATCAATTTTCTTGGCAATCGCCGCATCGGTTGTCATCAAGACTGCACCGCGCGGGCCATCAATCGATTTATGCGTGGTGGACATTACGACATGCGCATGTCCGATAGGTGAAGGCACAACACCCGCAGCCACCAACCCACCAATGTGGGAAATGTCCGCGAGGAAATATGCACCGACTTCGTCCGCGATCTCGCGGAATTTCTTCCAATCTGGAACCCATGAATAAGATGAATAGCCTGCGATCATCAGCTTGGGTTTGTTTTCCAAAGCCAGGGCACGCACGGTGTCATAGTCAATTTTTTCGTTTTGATCGATGGTGTAATGTACAGCCTTGTAATATTTTCCACTGCGATTGACAGATGAACCATGTGAGAGATGTCCGCCGTGCAGGAGGTTGAGTCCCATCACAGTATCGCCGAGGTTGATCAGCGCATGATAGACCGCATTATTGGCGGCCGCACCTGAAAGTCCCTGCACGTTGACGAAGATCTGGTCCGCGGTGATGCCGTTGGCGGCGAAGGTCTGTGCTGCGCGGCGGCGGGCGAGGGCTTCGACCGTGTCCGCATATTCCACGCCT
>JAVBXV010000344.1 GCA_030824405.1 Anaerolineales bacterium
GGGGCGGCGAAAACTTCGGAAAGATCACACTCGAAATTTCATGATGAATTTTTTAAAGCGATTCCACCTTTTTGAGATCTTGCTCATTACGGTTATTTTGAGCATTCATTTATACGCAGCCATGTCTGACGCATACAATTTGCCAAACACCTGGTTCACGCGTGACGATGCCTATTACTATTTCAAGGTGGCGCAAAACATCACCGAAGGAAAAGGCAGCACCTTTGACGGCATCAACCTGACAAATGGCTATCATCCATTATGGATGGTGGTTTGCATTCCCATCTTTGCCCTCGCCCGCTTTGACTTGATCCTGCCGATGCGGGTTCTGTTGATGGTGATGGCGATCTTCAACGCCGCAACCGCGATCCTGATCTACAGGCTGGTAAAAAGTAACCTGTCGCACACCACGGCATTAATGGCGGCATCTTTCTGGGCTTTTAATTTATATATTCATTTCACGGTTTACGAATTCGGGCTGGAAACTCCGCTGGCTGCGTTTGCGATCGTTTTATTTATGTCAAAACTTTCGCAGTTTGAAAAAAGCTGGCGCACAAGCCCTGTTACAACTAATCAACTCGGCACACTTGCGCTCACCGCCGTCCTAGTGATGCTCAGCCGCCTTGACCTGATCTTCCTCGCGGTCATCGGCGGGACGTGGATCGTCTTCCATGGAAAAGCCATTCGCTACTTTTTACCGCTGGACATGGTCATCATCTTCCTATCCATGACTGCCTCGATCGTGCTGCGTACAAATCTGGAAGTCTACAATACCCAATACGCAGCTTCAGCAGTTGAAGCTGTCTTGATCGCTTTGGTCACAAAAACACTCGCGCTTTATTTCATGGGCGCATATCAACATCCACGCGCGCAGACGGTCTGGAGAACGATCCGCCAAACGGTTCTAGCGCTGGCTATCAGCGCAGCACTCAACACAGGTTTATATATCGTGCTGTCGCAGCTCGGCCTTGGAAAAAACTTCCCGCGCAGTGCGTTCGCCATTGACTTCGTCATCAGTACGATCTTGATTCTGGCTGTACGGCTGGCCGCATACTGGTTCGGAGCCTCACAAGAAAAAGCCGCGCAGCAAAGTCCCATTACAGAGTTTCAAACCAACTGGAAAAAATGGCTTGGCGAAGGCTCCGTCTATTATGGCATTGTGGGCGGCGCACTCGCCTTATACATGCTCTACAACAAACTTGCTTTCGGAACATCCAGCCCCGTCAGCGGACAGATCAAAAGGTGGTGGGGCACGCTCGGCAAAACCGTCTATGATAACCCGCCAACCAATTGGACTTCCTTTCTGGGTATCAACTATAAAGGCGTCTACGATGCGTGGCAGCCCACTTCCAATTTTTTTGAATGGGCAGCTATAAAAATAAAACCCATGTATCCAGGCTCAGACACAACCGACGAACGTTACTACATTGTTATGGCCGTATCTGCGATCGTTGTACTTGTGCTGTTTTTCCTGAATGCAAAACGTGTAAAAGAAAAGATCACCAATCTGGCGCTCATCCCCTTGATGGGAGCCAGTGCGATCCAACTCCTTTCTTATACGGCCACTGCCTATGGCGGCGCGAAGGAATGGTATTGGGTTAGCCAGTTGGTGTTGATTGTGTTGGTCGAAAGCATCCTGCTCGATATCGTCATCAAGCCATTTCAAAAACATAAAAATGTCCGCATTGCGTTTCAATTTGCGGCCATTGCCACGGGTGTGTATCTTGCAACCGCGCAGGCGGGGCAAGTAAAAACCCTCATGCTTTACAACTACTTCGAGCCAGATCGCCCATTCATGGAAGTTCTGCCGTACCTTGAAGAAAATACTCCGCCAGGAGCTGTCATTGGCATGACGGGCGGCGGAAATGTTGGCTACTTCATTCACGACCGCACCATCGTCAACATGGATGGATTGATCAATAGCTACGATTATTTTAGGTCAATTCAAAATGGAGAAGCGCCGATCTATCTTCAACAGCACAACATGCAGATCGTGTTTGCCAATCCGCGCCTGCTATCGCTGCCGCCTTACTACGGTCAGTTTGACCGCTATCTTGAAAGCTATGACTCATATGGCGGAAAAAGCTTAATGTATCTTTTGGATGAACCCAAATAGGATGAATACCACTCTCGCGCATTTTTCTCTTAATCGACATTTATCCGCCGCTCATACACGCCTCACTCTACCCGTCAACCTGCTTCAGTTTTCTTCAACATTATCCACAATTTGACATGAGCAAACTTCCCTTCCGTGTAACCCTAACCCTGTGGATGGTGTTATTGATAGCAATATGGAACGGCATCCGCGTATGGACTGCGCTTAGCTGGCAGGCTGTATTAACTGAATTCCATGCACAGCCCGCGCCGTGGGTCACAGCAATAAGCGGCAGTGTGTGGATGCTGCTTGGGCTATGGATCATCTGGGGCATTTGGCAGGCAAAAGCATGGGCAGGGAAACTGCTCCTTGGCGCCGCCATCAGTTACACGGTCTGGTATTGGAGCGAACGTTTCATCTGGCAGGCACCACACCCAAACTGGGTTTTTGCTGTTATATTGAATCTAACAGCCATTACATTCATTATCTTTACGACAAAATTATTGATGAGAGAGGCATATGAACAAACATCCCAAAATCCAGCATCTGAATGATCTAAAAGCACAATCACAACTTGGCGGAGGCCAGGACCGTATTGACGCACAACACAAAAAAGGCCGCCTCACTGCGCGTGAACGGCTTGATTTACTGTTAGACAAAGGTTCATTCCATGAAGTGGATGCGTTCGTTGTGCATCGCACGCAAGACTTCGGGCTTCATGAACAAAAGATCATGAGCGATTCTGTTGTAACAGGCTGGGGCACCATAGAAGGCAGACTCGTCTATGTATACTCACAGGATTTCACGGTGTTCGGTGGAAGCCTTGGCGAAGTACATGCAGAAAAGATCTGCAAGATCATGGACATGGCCATGAAGAACGGCGCGCCGATCATTGGCTTAAATGATTCAGGCGGCGCCCGCATTCAGGAAGGCGTTGTGGCGCTTGCTGGGTACGCAGATATTTTCCTGCGCAACACAATGGCTTCTGGTGTGATCCCGCAAATCTCTGCCATCATGGGACCCTGTGCTGGCGGTGCGGTTTATTCCCCCGCTCTGACCGATCTTATTTTTATGACACGTGGAACATCTTACATGTTCGTGACTGGTCCTGATGTGGTCAAGACTGTAACGCATGAAGAAGTAACACAGGAAGAACTTGGCGGCGCGAGCGTGCATTCTGAAAAATCAGGTGTATGCCATGTAGCCGCAGACAGCGAAGCGGACACGCTCTATCTCATCCGCAAGGTGTTGGGATTTCTGCCGCAAAACAACATGGAAGATGCCCCATTCGTCGCCAGCGACGACCCGCTGCGAATGGAAGAGGCGCTGAACGCCATTGTCCCTGACGATGCGAACAAGCCTTACGATATCAAAGAAGTCATCAGCATGATCTTTGATAACGGAAACTTCTTTGAGATCCACGAAAACTATGCCATGAATGTTGTGGTTGGTTTTGCGCGTTTGGGCGGCCACTCAGTAGGCATTGTCGCCAACCAACCTTCTGTGCTGGCTGGCGTGCTGGATATTGACGCCAGTGAAAAAGCTGCCCGCTTCGTACGCTTCTGTGATTCGTTCAACATCCCGATCATCACCTTTGAAGATGTACCAGGCTTTTTACCAGGAACCTTCCAGGAACATCACGGCATCATTCGCTCTGGCGCAAAATTGCTATACGCCTATTGCGAAGCCACCGTGCCAAAATTGACCGTTATTACCCGCAAGGCGTATGGCGGCGCGTACTGCGTTATGTCCTCAAAACATATTCGCAGTGACGTAAACCTCGCATGGCCCACTGCTGAAATTGCAGTCATGGGACCTGACGGCGCAGTCAGCATCATCTTCCGCAAGGAATTGGAAAAAGCCGCAGACCCGATCAAGCGCAAGGCGGAACTGGTTGCAGAATATAAAGAAAAATTTGCCAACCCATACGTGGCGGCACAGCGCGGCTTTATTGACGATGTGATCGAACCCAAGGAAACCCGTCCACGCTTGATCAATGCACTGGAAATGCTCAGCAATAAACGTGATAGCAATCCTGCGAAAAAACACGGGAACATCCCGCTCTAATTGGGATAAGGAGAGATCATGTTCAAAAAAGTCCTTATTGCCAATCGTGGTGAGATCGCTGTCCGCATTATTCGCGCATGCCGTGAATTGGGCCTTGAAACGGTGGCAGTATTTTCCGAAGCCGACCGCAACGCCCTGCATGTACGCTACGCAGACGAGGCGTATCTGCTCGGTCCTGCACCATCACGCGAATCCTATCTACGCGCCGACAAGATCTTTGAAGTTGCCAAAATGTCTGGCGCAGATGCCATTCACCCAGGCTATGGTTTTCTTGCAGAACGGGAAGATTTCTCGGCAAGATGCGCAGAACTTGGAATTACATTTATCGGCCCCAAACCTTCTTCGATAGCGGCGATGGGCGATAAAGCAGAGGCACGCGCCACTGTTATTAAAGCAGGCGTCCCTGTTGTGCCAGGCACGGAAGATGTTGGCAACATGACCAACGAAGACCTGCTTCGTGTTGCGCCAAAAATCGGCTTTCCGCTTCTTATCAAGGCGACAGCGGGTGGCGGCGGAAAAGGCATGAGAGAAGTAAAAAACATTGAGGAAATGCCGACCCTGCTTGCATCCGCGAGACGCGAAGCAGAATCAGCTTTCGGTGATGGAAATGTCTATCTCGAAAAATTAGTGGAAGGCGCTCGCCATATCGAATTCCAGATCATGGCAGATTCCTTCGGCAACGTTATTCATCTGGGCGAACGCGAATGTTCCATTCAACGCCGCCACCAAAAACTTTTGGAAGAAGCGCCCTCGCCATTTCTTGATGAGGAGCTGCGCCAAAAAATGGGAGACGTGGCCGTCAAAGCCGCGCAAGCCGTGGACTATGTCAATGCGGGCACGATCGAATTTCTCGTGGACAAGGAACGCAATTTTTATTTCCTTGAAATGAACACCCGTCTGCAAGTGGAACATCCCATCACAGAAATGGTGACAGGCATCGACATTGTTGCAGAGCAATTACGTATTGCGCGTGGCAGGCAGCTCTCGTACACACAGGATCAGATCCATATTACGGGACACGCGATCGAATGCCGTATCAACGCCGAAGATCCATTCAATAACTTCATTCCATCCACAGGCCGCATCACACACAGCTTGATCCCCACGGGACCTGGTGTGCGCGTGGATACAGGTGTGTACCC
>JAVBXV010000149.1 GCA_030824405.1 Anaerolineales bacterium
GAATCCGTAAATATTATTTGGGTTCGTAATACTAATGTAAATATTTGCATAAACCAAACAGGAGAGGAATTAACATGGCAAATCAAAAAATGCAAGAGCTCTTAAAGGGGAAGAAGAAGAACTTTGATATCAACTTTTATCAATCATACATCTCTGATCTATATTCTGAAATCAATCAAAAACGTCAGTTCATAGATATATATGGATATCTCCATAGAAACGTTGGATATTTAGGAAAGTCGATATCTAAAGACGGAAATGATTTTTCAAAATTCATCCTGCCTATATCATGGTTGTTTTCTCTTTCAACAAATCTAAACATAAAATTACAAGATGCTTTCATAAGGCAGTATCCTGGGATTTGCCCATATTGTTTAGAAAGACACTGTGTATGTTTTAAAACAGGCAAAACTCCACTTAGATCTATCCCTGCCTACGAAATGCAGGAAGAAATGTATTTTAAGCGAGAAGAATTTCAAAATAGCAGAGAATTATTCAACTTTGATAAAGCAGTAAATCTAATTAATGATATTTTTTCTGTAAATGAAGTTATTTGGAAAATTGCTGGGGAATACCATCACATGTTCAAGATTCATCAAGAAGTAGCTGAGGTACACGAAGCATACGGCAATTTCAAGAAAGCAGAGGAAGAGAAATTGTCGGATACAAATAAATTACTAGACGTCGTTAATGATGAGATAGCTGATGTTTTTGCTTGGATTCTGGGAGCATGGTCTATCAAATACCCAGGCAAATCTCTTGATAGTGCATTCATTGATTATTATTTATATGATTGTCCTGTCTGCGGGGCAATGCCATGCAAATGCGGGCTACGGGACATGAGGCCGTCAACATTAATAGACTTTGATCAATTAAAAATAGTGAGAGAAAAATTAATTAAGTTGAACGAAACCCTCCCTAATCATCAAGAGGAAATCTCTGAATTAATTAAGTCATATGAAAATGCTCTAAATACCAGAAAAACAACAACCGCAACTGTAGCACTCTCTCAAAGTCAAGAAAAACTTGAAGAGTTAGAGCGAAAGATTTCTACTATTGGCGGAAACTCCCATAGTTCATTGTCAATAAGCGAAATAATAGAAATAATCAATACAACCTTGAAATTTGGTGGACCCTCGCGTTTCCCTCCAGTTAGTTACATTCACGTGGAAAATATGTCACACTCACGGATACAGCAAAGCACTTCTGATAGTAATCAAGTTTTTAATTTTTCTTCTGAAAACAAAAAGGAAATTGTTGAATTAATTAGCGAAATCAAACAGCATATAGATGAGCTTAATCTTTCTTTACAGGACAAAAGTGAAGCCAAGGCAGATGTAGAAACCATAGAAACACAAATAGCCTCTCCGAAGCCAAAGTCAGCTATCATAAGAGAAAGCCTTTTATCTTTGAAAACAATTTTTGAGGGGATAGCAGGGAATGTAGTCGCTGATCTACTATTAAAGAAAATGACGGGTTTATTATAATTTTTCTCAGAGTTTCCTTTATATTATAAATACAATCCCTTCATGCCTTCCAATCTTCATCTCTTCTCCCGCCCTGGCAAAAATGACATCAGTGATATTGTTGAAGCCTGTCGTCCATATTTGGAAGATAAAGATGAACCCGTCGTTGCCTATCTGCCATTGGCATCTTTGTATGCCGAGCGATGGCTGGGATTGAGCGAAGAAGCATTCAGAGGGCTGGCACGCCTGCAACTGGTCAACACCGAGTTGATGCGTCAAAAAGAGATCGAGGATATTTTGCGGGACGCGTCATTGGTCTATATTCCAGGCGGAAACACGTTCCTGCTTAATCATCGTTTACACATCAGCGGGGTTGCGCTGTATTTGAAGAAAAAAGTTCAGGCGGGGCTGCCGCTGGTTGGGTTCAGCGCAGGCTCGATCTTGTGTGGACCGAATATCCTTACATCCAAAGATATGAACACAGTCGGCACATCCTTCTTTGAAGGCTTGAATGCCACGCCATTTAATTTTTCCCCGCATTACCCACTGGACACATACGGGCAGGCGATGAAAGATGAATGGCTGATGGATTATCACTTCTTCCACGACAACCCTGTGATCATGCTGTCAGATGGAGCGTATGTCCGAGTGGATGGAAAGAAGACCACCCTCGTCCGCGGGGAAGCGTGGATCTGGCGCAAAGATCAGGAAAAAGAAAAACTTGAAGAAGGCCAGTTGATCACTTTATAGGAGAAACCTGATGACCGAACAATGGATACCCAAAGACAAAGTTGAATTAATGTCTGCCATTGAAAGAGAATGGAAACTCTTACTGGAGCTGGCAGAAAAACTGACCGAAAAACAAATGACCACACCCGATGCAGGCGGCTGGGCTCCCAAAGATAACCTCGCGCACCTGACCGAATGGATGAACATTTTGACAGGCAGCCATATCGACAAGCGCCCATCTCATGAAGTATTGGATATTCCAGAAGACGAAGAAAAGGATATGGATTTTCAAGCCATCAATGAGATTTTATTCAAAAGAAACAAGGATCGTTCGGTCACTGATATCATCACCGAACTTAAAAAATTCTATTCAGAAACGTACCAAAAATTGAACGCCATGACCTTTGAAGAGTTGCTGCAGCCACGCCATGCCGATGACCCCGAAAAACGTCCGCTTTTATTATGGGTACTTGGCGACACCACCGAACACTTCCTTGAACACCGCGAAACCATAGAAAAAGGACTGACAGAAAAACCATCATGATCGCTACCTCTGAAAAAGATATCAACGGCTTAAAAGCTATCGGCCATATTTGCGCAATGACTTTGCAAAAAATGATGGAAGAAGCCAAACCCGGCATGACCACCATTGAACTCGATCAGATCGGCGCTGAATTTCTAAAAAAAGAAGGCGCCAATTCCGCGCCGCAGGTCATGTATCAATTCCCTGGCGCCACCTGCATCAGCATCTCCCCGGTCATCGCGCACGGCATTCCAGACAAGCATATTTTGAAAGCAGGCGAACTCATCAACATTGATGTCTCCGCTGAAATGGACGGCTACTTCGGCGACACAGGCGCCTCGATGGTTGTCGCAAAACACATCCCTGAATATGAAAAAATATTTGAAGCCACCAAATCTGCATTGGCCAAAGCGTTGCAAGTTGCCAGAGCAGGGCAGCCGCTCAACCTGATCGGCAAGACCATTCAAGAGGAAGCCAAACAAAACGGCTTCAATGTCATTTACGATCTGACGGGACATGGCATTGGACGCAAGCTTCACGACGAACCATCCGCCGTCCATAATTTTTACAAGGAAGATGAACGCTTCATTCTGACCGAAGGACTGGTCCTCGCCATTGAGCCTTTCCTCACGACAGGCAAAGGACATGTCTTCGAGAAAAGAGACGGCTGGTCATTGCAAACCATAGACAAAACCATCGCCGCGCAATTTGAGCACACCATCATCATCACCAAGGGCGAGCCGATCATTCTGACGATATAAAAGTTTGGAGTAAAAAGGTCAAAGCATGTTTTTTCATAGGGAAAAAGCATGCTTTTCGTAGGGGGAACAACTTGATATTTCTCATCCTCTCCAAGTAGAATTTTTAGCATGGAGGAACAAGAATGAAATATCTGATCAAGCTTTCCCTGTTCGTTTTCATCCTCACCGCTTGCGGACCTTTGATACCCATATCGTCCGAACCAACTCCTCTCCCGGGCATATACGAGTATCAAGACTTCGCCTACGACATCGTCTGGTCGCAAGACGACTCAATGATCGCTCTGACCACGCTTACCGGCTTGTACGTGTACAACACAGATACGTACGAACAATTATTTTCCTTCAACCAGGGCGGTGGTTCAACTGCGATCTTTGGGGATAAATATATCGCGGCCATTGGCAATGACGGAATGTCAGTTTGGAGTCTGAATGGCTATAAAATTCTCTTTCATGTAGATCCAGAAGAACCTATCCAATTCCAAAGCATTGCCATCTCCCCAGATGACACAGTTCTGGTGACTGGAGAAAATAAACAATTGCGCTTTTGGAGCCTGCCAGAAGGCGATTTAATTGCCAGAGTTCCATTTGAAGGCATGGCCACAGATGTGAAATTCCGATCTGATGAACAGTTGATCGTTGCGAATGCTTTTCTGGGAAATGTGCAGGAGTGGGATATTCCCAGCCTGACAAAAACGCGTCAATTCGAACTTTCCAGACCAGTGATCAATTTGAGAATTAACCAGGATGCAACCCTCGTGCTCGTGGATTATGGACTCACTGGCTTTGAGCTATGGGATATCGAACGGGGAAAAATCCAGCATGGCTACGGCGACATTACAAGCGCCTCGGGCTGGCAGAGATTAAGCGGAAACGATCGGTATGCAGTTGTCTGGGGCTACGCAGTGGAAGGCCAAAACAGCGGCATGTCTGTATGGGACCTGGAGGTTCACACCCATCTACAGGAATTTACAACCTCCTTTGTGAATGGAGATGGCTGGCGATGTGGCGCGCTGAATTCGGACGGGGCTGTTCTTGCCGCAAGTAATAACGAAGGTTTCATCATTTTCTATAATCCGAAAAACGGCGACAGGAAAGGTGGAATTTACCTTCCTTATAAATTCATAGTTGAAAAAGGGTAAAACGAAGATCCCGCAGAATTTACTCTGCGGGATCTTTTATTATTCCTCTTTCATCCATCTCTTCACTGCATCATGTGGATGCACGTACTTTTCCATTAGGTTCAGCAATACATCGGCATCCATTTCGCTGAATATTGCATTGCGATGTTCAGCGAAAACAAAACCTTCCGCCACTGCATGATCCATTGCAGCGAGCAAAGGCTCGTAATATTTTTTGACATTCAATAACCCCACTGGCTTTTCATGTGCGCCAGTCTGTGCCCAGGTGATGGCTTCGAATAATTCATCCCATGTGCCGTAGCCGCCAGGCAGGGCAATGTACCCATCCGCAAGTTCATGCATGCGCGCCTTGCGTCCGTGCATGTCTGGGGCCACGTCCATGCGAGTGAGGCCGGTATGTGCCAACGCAGGGGTATTCATGGAGGGGATGATCACGCCGATCACCTCGCCGCCAACGGATAAAACGCCATTGGCCACCTCACCCATGAGTCCTGTCTTCCCGCCGCCGTAGACGAGGCGAATGTCCCTTTTGGCGAGGGTAACGCCCAGTTGAAAAGCCGCAGCCTTGTAATCCGCATGAACCGCGTCAGAAGACCCACAAAAAACACAAATTGATTTCATTTTATTTTCATTTCCCTGTCATAGAATGATTTTTGTAAATGTATCATAAAAACAGCAGGTTA
>JAVBXV010000194.1 GCA_030824405.1 Anaerolineales bacterium
CGATATATAAGTATCGTTCAAAGGTGTAGTTCCCCGCGTATACCCAGCCTTTGATCCCGAGTCTGTTGTTGTAAGCAGTTGGTTTATTTGAATTCATGGTTACTCCTAATACTTTCTTTCCACAGGTTTCCACATGGAAATATCCACAGGGCTGTAATCCAACTTCGGGCCGTCTGCTGTAAAGTGCGCCATCGTGTGCTTCAACCAGTTCTCATCATCACGCACCTGATAATCGCGGCGCGCATGCCCGCCGCGTGATTCGGTGCGGGTCAATGCGCCGAGTGTGGCCACTTCCGCCACATCGATCATGAAGCCCGTTTCGATCGCGCGTTCGAGGTCTGTGTTGTAACGCAGGCTCTTGTCTTTCAATGAAATATATTTATAGCGTTCCTTCAACTCACGGATCTTGGTCAACCCCGCCTGCATTTGTTCACCCGTGCGGAAGACGCCCATTGTGGCATCCAGATTTTTTCTCAATTCCTTGCGGATCTGGTAATGGTCTTCAGTGCCCGTGGACTTTAACAACGCTTCGATCTTCGCCCATTCCTGCTCGGCACTCTTCGGCATATCCGCCACGGATGCATTCGCGCAATAGCGGGCAGCTTCTTCGCCAGCTACGCGTCCCCACACGAGACATTCCGCGGTTGAATTCGCACCGAGACGGTTACCCCCATGCAAGGACACACAGGCAACTTCGCCCGCCGCCCAAACATTCTCAACACCCGTGTGACCTTTGATATCGGTATGCACACCGCCCATGGTGTAATGCGCCACAGGGCGAATGGGGATCGGCTTTTCAATGGGGTCGAGACCAATATGTTTAATGGTCACTTCGCGGATAAGTGGAAGTCTTTCCAATATCTTGTCTCTGCCGAGGTGACGCAGATCCAAATGGATATAGTCCAGCCCTTCTGGGCCAGGGAAGCCGCGGCCTGCTTCGATCTCGGTCATCTCTGAGCGCGAGACCATATCACGCGGGGCAAGTTCCATTTTGGAGGGAGCGTACGTCCCCATGAAACGCTCACCAGTATTGTTGAGTAAAGTTCCGCCTTCGCCGCGGCATGCTTCTGTCATCAAGATACCGCTGGGGATTAATCCAGTTGGATGGAATTGAATGAACTCCATATCCTTGAGCGGCATCCCTGCACGATAGGACATGGCCAACCCGTCACCAGTTACGGTTTCGGAGTAGGTGGTGAAGCCAAAGATCTGGCCTGCGCCGCCCGTGGCAATGATGAGCGCCTTACCGCGGATCAAGACCTGACGTCCGTTGATCATGTCGATCATCGTCAAGCCAGCGAAACGATTGTTTTCAATCAGAATGGAAGTGACAAAACCTTCGTCGTAGCGGTTGATCTTTTTGGTATGTTTCATCAACGTGTCGTACAAGGTTTGCATTTCGAGAAAGCCCGTTTTGTCAGCGGCGAAAACTGCACGGGGATAGGTGTGCCCGCCAAACGGTCGCTGGGCGATGCGCCCGTCTTCCCGTCGAGACCAGGGAATGCCCCAGTGATCCAAATGCAAAATTTCCTTGGGCATTTCATGCACAAAGAAATCGACTACATTTTGATCCGCTAGAAAATCCGAGCCTTTGACTGTATCCCATGCGTGCAGTTCGTAACTGTCTCCCTCGTCCTGACGCATGACCGCCGCCGTACCACCCTCGGCCGCTACTGAATGTGCGCGCATCAATTGCAGCTTGGAAACGAGCGCAATATCGAGCTCGCCCTTGCTTTGTTGTGAGGCTTCCAGTGCAGCGCGCAAACCTGCAAGCCCTGTCCCTAAAATTACCAGATCGTGATTGTAAACTTCCATGAACTACATTCTCCTCGTAAAAAGATGAAGAATAGCCGAATTGGTTTTCATTGTAGGATTTTTAAGTTGATTGGGTTAGTGATGTTTGTCATGGAATGGGCGGATGGATAGCTGTAGTGGTTTATTACCCCAACGGTTGTTTCTCTATTTTTTTCTAAAAAAACACACCCGCGAAGAAGATCGCGGGTGTGTGGTCTTTCTATTTTTGATCTTTTTATTACATGTGCTTGATGATCACGTCACCAAACTCGGAGCACTTGATCTCCTGCGCGCCGTCCATGAGGCGGGCAAAATCATAAGTGACGGTCTTGGCGGCAACGGCGCCTTCCATGCCCTTCACGATCAAGTCAGCGGCTTCGCCCCAGCCCATGTAGCGTAGCATCATCTCACCAGAGAGAATGACCGAGCCAGGGTTCACCTTATCCAGATCGGCATACTTGGGTGCGGTGCCGTGTGTGGCTTCAAAGATGGCATGACCCGTCACGTAGTTGATGTTCGCTCCAGGAGCGATACCAATACCACCAACCTGCGCGGCCAAAGCATCAGAGAGATAATCGCCGTTGAGATTCAATGTGGCGATGACATCGTAATCCTTTGGGCGGATGAGTGTGAATTGCAAACTCACATCGGCGATCGAGTCTTTGATGAGCAGCATTTTCTTCCACTTGCCATCGCCGTGGGTGTCCCACAACTTCAAGGCTTCTTCCACTTCGCCCTTGATGTCGTTCTGTTGTGCAGGGCTCATCATGTCGAAACCAGGGTCAATCGCCTTGGCATTTTCTTCAACGGTTAACCCAGCCTTGGCTTCCTTGTTGCCCAGGATCCAGGTCTCACGCTCGGTGACGATCTGATTGCGGAACTCGCGCTTGGCGAGAGCATATCCCCAATCTTTGAAAGCGCCTTCGGTGAATTTCATAATGTTGCCCTTGTGGACGAAGTTCACGCTCTTGCGTTTGTTCTCCAACGCCCATGCAATTGCCGCGCGTACAAGGCGTTCTGTGCCTTCCACAGAAACAGGCTTGATGCCAATACCCGCAGTTTCGGGGAAGCGCATCTTCGCATATTCCTTCGGGAAGGCTTCCTTGAACAAGCCCATGAATTTCTTGTTATCTTCGGTGCCGTAGGCAAACTCGATGCCTGTGTAAATATCTTCAGTGTTCTCACGGAAGATGACCATGTCTACATGTTCGGGGTGCTTCACTGGAGAAGGCACACCTGTGTACCAACGCACGGGGCGCAGACAAACATACAAGTCCAGCATTTTGCGCAGTGCAACATTCAAGGAGCGAATGCCGCCGCCAATGGGGGTGGTCAATGGGCCTTTGATGCCCACCAAAAATTCCTTGAACGCTTCCACGGTTTCATCGGGCAACCAGTTCTGGCTCATCTTGAAAGCCTTCTCGCCAGCGTACACTTCCATCCAATGGATCTTGCGCTTGCCGCCGTAGGCTTTTTCCACAGCCGCATCAAACACACGCTCTGAAGCGCGCCAGATATCACGGCCCGTACCATCGCCCTCCACATACGGGATGATCGGGTTACTGGGAACATTCAACTTGCCGTTATCAATTGAGATCTTTGCCCCATTCGCAGGGACTTTTACATTTGTGTATGACATGTCGCCTCTTTTTTATTGAGAATATTTTTGGATTATACACCCGCCTCCATCCCCGCCCATGCCTGATACAACACAACAAGCATATTCTCCCCTTGACTCTCTCTCGAATCGGCGTAAAATCTGCCGCAATGTATTCACACCCACAGTTTGGACAATTTTTCCGCCGCCGTGTCTTTGGAATGTTCGCTTCGCTGTTTGTGAAATAGAGAGCCGCTTTTAGCGGCTCTTTTTTTATACCCCAACTTTTTAGAGGAGAATGTAAATGTCCACAGAAAAGAGTCCCAAAGTCTTTGGGTTCCTGCCCAACGATACGCCGCCCATCGGCGCGATGTTAAGCCTCGGCTTTCAACAAGTGTTGACGATGTTCCCCGCCACAGTGCTGGTTGCCATCCTCACAAAATTTGATGTGGGTGTCACCTTGCTCGCTTCTGGCCTTGGAACCATCATTGCCCTGCTGGTTGCCAAGCGAAAGATCCCCATGTATTACGGCTCTTCGTTTTCATATATTGCCGTGGTGCAAACCGCAATGACGTTATATGCCAAGGATTGTTTTACAGACCCCACTACCTTCTACTGCCCAGACGGTGTGCGGATCGTACAAGTTGGCATCATCGGAACCGCCGTTCTTGAGATATTGATCGGCCTGCTCATTATGCGGGTCGGCAAAGCCAAGCTGGATAGAGTCCTGCCGCCAATTGTGACGGGCTCCATGGCGATGGTGATCGGCATTGCGCTTTCAGGTGCGGCGCTCAACATGGCAGGCGCCAACTGGACTGTGGCATTAATTACTTTGTTTGCCACTGTGCTCTTCTCTGTCTATTTGCGAGGCAGGGGCCTGCTGGGTATGCTGCCCATTTTATTTGGCGCGTTGGTTGGCTATCTTGCTTCTGCGGTCTTCGGTGTTTTGGATACCAGCATGATCGCCAGCGCGGAATGGTTTCGAGTGCCTGCGATCACATTCCCTGCTTTCAATGACCCGCACGCCTGGGAGTTGGTGGTCAGTATTTCATTGATCGCGATTGCCACTGTCCCTGAGTCAACGGCGCATCTGTATCAGATGAGTCTATATATTGATGAGCTGGCAACTCAACTTAAGCGTGAGCCGTTTAACATCAAGGAATTGATCGGCCTCAATCTTGTCGCCGATGGCGCGGATGATATTGTGGTCGGTTTCCTCGGCGGCGCGGCAGGGACGAATTACGGCGAAAATAATTCGTTGATGGCGATCACGCGTAATTATTCCATCCCCGTGTTGATGACCGCGGGTGTGATCGCCATTCTGGCTGGGTTTATCGGGAAGCTCGCCGCCATAGTGAATTCCATTCCTGTGGCTGTGACGGGCGGTCTCGCCATTTATCTTTTCGGTGTCATCGGCATGCAGGGCGCGGCGCTCATCCAATCTGAAAAGGTGGATCTATTCAGCCCGAAGAATCTCGCGGTGGGCGCAACCATTCTGGTCTGCGGCATCGGCGGCAATCTCGGCCTGCCCAATGGATTGTTCCCCTTCGTCATTCCTGTTGTGTTTCCCGCGGGTATTCCTGCGATCGTGTTCGCCGCAATTGCGGGAATTCTAATGAACCTGGTGTTCGTGATCTTCAAAACAGACGACTAAAAAAAACGTTCTGGTTATACAAAAAGGACTGGCAGGGATTTCCCTGCCAGTCCTTTTTGTATTATTAAATTTACATCTTGCCTGATTGGAGTTTGTATTTCTTTACAGCTTTCCAACCGACGAGCATCTTTTCTTTTTCATCCCACAAACGGAAATACAGGGATTTCAAACTATCACGGAAGG
>JAVBXV010000418.1 GCA_030824405.1 Anaerolineales bacterium
AATTACCGCCCAGAACACCCCCCACTGGCGAAGATCATCATCGGACTCAGTATTCTATCTGCACCAGAAAAACCTCTCATCCCAGAAGCAGCCACATCGGCGGGGCCAAATGATCATCTAGCTCGCGATCTTGTTCGCCCAGCGCGAACAGTCAATGCCATCCTCGGGACCATCACCGTAGCCATTCTGGCATTCATCAATCCTCTGGCAGGGTTGTTTCTAGCCGCACATACACTCACGATCAAGTACGTCTCGCAGATCATGCTCGAAGCCTTCCCCGCCTTAACCAGCTTCTTAATGGCATTAAGTTATCTGCAATGGAAAAAAGGAGAAAGGTCCAGGTTGAACGGCTGGCTGGCGCTCTCAGCATTTTTTCTTGGGTTGACTGCCGCATCCAAATACTTATATTGCGTTGTCGGCCTCGCCATCCTCGTGGATTGGTATCTCAATGCCAAACAACAGAATTCATTAAAGCGCTCTCTGGGAATCGCCGCTCTTTGGGGCACACTTTCCATTATTATCTTTTTTGCATTCGACCCTTATTTATGGCCAGACCCCATCGCCCGACTCAGTGAATCCGTCTTTTTTCATTCGGGTTACTCATCTGGCGCAGAAGTTCAAAACGCAGGCTTTCCAATCTGGCAGCCATTCTCCTGGTTATTTTTCTCTCCATACTGGTGGCATGAGGGCGTCTTTCCATTTCCGTTCGACCCGTTCATTTCATTTCTGGCGATCTTCGGCCTGCAACGCTTATGGAAAAAAGAGCGTCTTTACGTTCTCTGGCTGGGAATTGCCCTCGCATTCCTGTTAATGTGGCCTACCAAATGGCCGCAGTATATTGTCATACTCACCGTCCCACTTTCCATGGCTGCTGCAGAAGGCATTTTTCTTTTCAGGGATAACATCATGGATTGGTGGCGGGCGCGCAAAACCAAAGCAAAAACTTATTACGATAAAACAGAAACGCGTCGCGCTCTGCCCTGGCTTGTTCCAGGTCTACTGGTATTTGCCACGCTGACGATTTTTCCTCTGCTTTTTCAATTCGTAGTTTCCTTCATCAGCCTGAATGGGAACACCCTGCGCGATGGATTTCAAGGCGGCATCTGGCGCGAGTTCCTGGGTGGCATCACAGGGCAGATCAATCCAGATGCATTCGCCGAAGATGGAAAAGTCCACTTTATCGGCTTCCTCTGGTATTCCGATGTATTAAATTGGATCGGAGCCATGGGGATACCATTCTTCAATATTTTCTGGACGATCCTCTCCGTAATTTCACAAACTGTTTTGGGTGTTGGCGCTGCGCTGTTGCTCTGGCAGCGTGGAATAAAATTCCGTAAAGGCTGGCAGGCGTTGTTCATCCTTCCATGGGCGATCCCCGAAGCCGTAGGGACCATGCTTTGGCTTAATATTTTCGTACCCCTATCAGGCTGGATCAGCCTTGCAGAGAAAAAATTCGGACCCAACATGCTATTGGATTTTTTCATGAATTGGGAACGCGATCAAAATATTACACTACTGGTCTTGCTGATCGCCGCGCTATGGTATGGATTTCCCTTTATGATGCTGGCCGCCAGCGCGAGCCTCAAATTGCTTCCACGAGAAGTATTCGATGCATCAGCCATAGACGGCGCCAATGCCTGGCAAACATTTCGTTATATAACCGCTCCCCTGCTCATGCCGTTGATCGTGCCAGCCATTATCATCCGCGCCATCTTCGCCTTCAACCAGTTCTACCTATTTCAGATGTTCTATTTCACAAATGAGAACTTCAACATGTTCACTCTTGCGCGCATCTCCTACTTCCTCGTCTATGACCGAAGAGACTTCACGGGTTCTGCAATTCTAAATATCATCACGATCCTTTTCCTGATCATATTCATCAGCCTGTTCAATCGCTGGAGCAAAGCAGACGAAGGAGTAACCTATGCATAAGCAGATGAAACCATTTCAGCAGATCATCTCTCAATTTGCGCTCATATTGATCGGCTTGTACGTCATACTGCCCATCTGGGGCATCCTGCGTCTCGCCTTTGACAGCACGCTCAAAAGCCGCCCGACCGAATTCCGCTGGTTTCCAAAAGAATTTAGTGTTCAGCCATTACTAAGTGTGCTCGATCGCCCCTATCAATCAGTCTCTTTCATCACACTACTCCAAAACAGTTTGATCGTGTCCATCTGCGCCGGGCTTGCTGCGGTGATTCTCGGTGTAAGTCTTGCGTATGCTTTTGCGCGCTTCCGTTTTCCTGGCCGCAAATCTGGTTTGTTTCTCATCCTGCTAACCGCTGTTCTCCCGCCAGTTGCATTTACCACGCCGCTGTATCTTCTGCTTAGTTGGATGCAAATACGCACCACACTGTTGGGGCTGATAATTGTATACGCCGCTTTCGCCATGCCGTTCTGCGTCTGGAATTTGCGTGCCGCTTTCCAGGCCATCCCAAAAGAACTTGAAGAAGCCGCCTTTCTAGATGGAGCAGGACACTTCACCACCTTCTGGAGCATCACCCTTCCGCTGGCCATGCCCTCCATTGCAGTCGCTGCTTTGATCGCCTTTCTAATGGCCTATTCTGAATTTACCATCGGCTGGTTATTCGTAGAAAAAGCTGAAACGGTGACGCTCGCCATGTCCATCTACGCCATCCTTACCTCTGGAGCAGCTCAGCCCTGGAGTCAGATTGGGGCTCTCGCCATTTTGATGTCTGCGCCTGTGGTGGTTATCTTTCTAATTTTCCAACGCACCCTGCTCGAACGAATGATGTTCGGCTCTGCGAGTGACTAAGTTTAAATCTGTGGCAATCTATTACAATTAAGTACAAAAAGAGTATCCTGATGTTTGCATCTGGATTGATATTCTTATAAAAAATTTTATGATCGAGGCTAACTAATGAACATCCCAACCTGGGTACAAGATGCGATCTTTTACCAAATTTTTCCCGACCGTTTCGCAAAGAGTGACCGCAACCCTGCAAGCAACCTGCCGTTTGAAGACTGGGACTCAGCTCCTACACATCACGGATTCAAAGGTGGTGACTTATACGGCGTTATCGAAAAACTTGATTATCTCAAGGAACTCGGCATCACCGCAATTTATTTCAACCCGATCTTCGCATCTGCCAGCAATCATCGCTATCACACGTATGATTATTACAACATTGACCCGTTACTCGGCGGAAATGACGCGTTCAACGAATTAATAAAGGAAGCACATAAGCGCAAGATCCGCATCGTTCTGGATGGCGTGTTCAACCATGCTTCGCGAGGCTTCTGGCAGTTCAATCACGTATTGGAAACAGGTGCAGCCTCCCCATATCGTGACTGGTTCCACTTTGATGAAGCGCGTCTAAATGGAAAAAGGAATTGGGGGGCATACCCCACCCATCATGAAGAACACGCCCTGAAAAATGAGGACAGCATCACTGCCATCGGATACCGCGCCTGGTGGAATTTGCCCGCCCTTCCTAAATTCAACACCGATAACCCAGTTGTGCGTGAATACATTTTTGATATTGCAGAGCATTGGGTAAAACTTGGCATTGACGGTTGGCGGCTGGATGTACCCGGTGAGATTAATGATGACGATTTCTGGAGAGAATTTCGCCGCCGTGTGCATGCCGTAAACCCTGAAACTTACATTGTTGGTGAGATATGGCATGAAGCGCAACGCTGGCTGCAGGGAGATCAGTTCGATGCGGTGATGAATTATCTGGTTACAGCAATCTCAATAAACTTCTTTGCTGCAAAAAACCTCAACACAAGCGTCATTTATCAGGCGGGCGGGCTAAAGGATCGCATCCGTCCGATGAATGCCCATGATTTCGCCAGCGAACTGGATCATATCTTGAATCTTTATCCAAAGGAAATTACATTCGCTCAACTCAACCTATTGGATAGCCATGATATGCCGCGCTTCCTTTCCTGTGTAAATGGCGATAAAAACGCGCTGAAACTTGCCTGGCTGTTCATGTTCACGATCCCTGGTGCGCCATGCATCTATTACGGAGATGAGATCGGCGTGGACGGCGGCCATGACCCCGAATGCCGCAAAGCCTTTCCGTGGGATGAAAACAAATGGGACAAAGACTTGCTTGGTTTCGTAAAAGCCTGCACAGCCTTGCGAACAAAATATACAGCCCTGCGCCAGGGAGATTACAAACGTTTGATAGCAGAAGGCGAAGTAATGGCTTTCAGCCGTTCACACAATGATGAAAACATCATCGTTGCATTCAACGTAGCCGAAGCCGCAACGACCATTGAACTGAAATTTGATAAAAAGCCCAGGGTTTTATTTGGAAACCCAACCATCTCTGGAAACAGCATTACCATTCCTCCTCGTAGCGGGGTCGTTATAAAATAATCAGCATACCTGTCAAACAAAAACGCCCTCCATAAAAGCGAGGGCGTTTTTGTTATTGATATTTTGATAATCGAATTACATTTCTTATTTCTGAATGGCTTCAGAAACCCGTTTGAGCCGTTGGCGAGCTTCCTCGGCTACCTCTTCCAAAGTTGGATCCTGAATCAAGGTAGTCATGGACATCGGGTCAATGATATTAACCACAGTCGCATCACCTTCCTCGTACACGATCACGTTGCAAGGTAAAAGCAGACCCACATCGGGACGGGCTGTTAGGGCCTTGTTTGCCAACGGAGGATTGCAGGCGCCCAAAATCGTATATTTACGAAAATCGGCGTCCAATTTCTTTTTCATCGTGTCTTTGACGTCAATGCTTGTCAATACACCGAAACCTTCAGCCTTAAGCGCTTCGGTCACTTTTTCAAGTGCTGCTTCATATGGCAGCTTGAGCGTTGATTGAAATCCTAATTGAGTCATGTGGTTCTCCAAAAAATATTTTTTTGATTTTGCAAACTAAAGGCTGGATTCTTCCAGGAGCTCAAAGTCAGTGATGATCTGAGCAGTAGCACGAACGGTGGCGGCAACTGAGCAATATTTCTCTTCCGAAAGTTGAATTGCTTGCTCCACAGCTTTTTCTGTCAGGTTCTTCCCTCCAATTTTATAATGCATGTGGATTTTACGGAATGTCCACGGGGGATCCTGATCTTGCTCGCCAGTGGAGCTGATTTCCAGGTGGGTAAGCGTCATGCGTTTCTTGGTCAGAATCTCGACAACATCCACTGCCGAACAGGATGCCAGCGCAATAAGTAATAACTCAGACGGCTTGATCCCGATCCCTTCATCAGGCGTTGAGAGAACGACTGAATGCTGGGTC
>JAVBXV010000062.1 GCA_030824405.1 Anaerolineales bacterium
GCCATCGCTGGTGTTGCTGCTTCGCTCATTTTGACACTTATGTCTTCTGATAGATTTTTTGTATTCATTTTTGTATTACTCCTTTTTTTATTTAAAAGCGGTATGGTTTGTCATTTCAATTTATCTTGATTTATTAGATTTTGTTGTTAGGGCTAACTTTCCTGTTTAGGCCACTTCCAGGCATAACGGATAATGAGACAAAGAAGAATCACTTCTAAAGCCGCGGCAAAATACATATGCAACCAAGCCACTCCTGTCAAATTAAACAACATATAAGGAATAAATATTGTAGCCACGATTATGTTTGTCCAACGATTTACTTTAACCGGCAGGGCAACAGAAAGGAAAATCATAAGAACTGGAATTGCTACAAAAAACATTGCTACCATTAGAAAGACATAGGTAATGTCAAATGTAAATACTTTTCCTGCCAGAATCTCTTCTATTTTGCCCGGCATATATAAGTGGAAATGATCTACATAGCTGTAGAGAAACATGAAACTCGTCCACATTGCTGCAATCTTCAGTTTCAAACTGACTTTGATGTCTTCCATTTCAGTGGTCGTGTTGTTTGTACTCATTTTTATTGCTCCTTTGTTGTTTGTATTCATTTTTGTATTACTCCTTTTTTTATTTAGAATTTGTTGACTCAAAGTGACTGTTATCTGGTTCACCGAAACGAGTGGAAGACCGAGGTCACGTACCTTTCGCAGCAACCCATATAGGGCGGGCTGATCAGGCACAGGTCCAGAAAGAAGCGTGGTTCCATCCTCTTCCAGCGTGATGGACATGCCGTCGAACCAGTCTGCCCAGTGGGCATCCAGATGCCCTGCGATCCGAATTTCGTAGAAGTGAGTCATCGTCAATGCACACAAATATACTGACAGGGAGAGTTGTCGTTTAGAACCAAAAGTATTGTTTTGAGTATTGTTTTTGGGGTAGAGCAAACCCAACTCAGGTAACCCGCCGCCGTTTCGCCAATCTATGCCAATCCAAGCACAAGACCCAGGATCAGAAATAAAAAGTAAATACTTTGCCCGGAATGCAAAATGATAGGGAACCAGTTGCTGCAGAAGTTCTTTCCGCTCCAGGCAAAGATCAGGTTGGCGGGCAGCCCCGCCAGAATGCCCCAAGGTTGGTGCAAATGGTAGAACGAGAACAGAATGCCATTGGCAACCCAATCCCATTTTCCAAAAGCACCATTCATCTTGGGGAGCAATACGCCACGGAATAAAAATTCTTCCCCCAGGAATGTGTTGAACAATGCAAGTGTTGCAAAGAGTCCTAACAGGCTCCATTGCCCAATCCATTGTTTTTGCATTTCAGGAGTGAACAAGGTAGTGGCGTCATACCCGGCAGGCTGGGCAAAAAAGGGGAAGAGGGTCACCCAAAAGTATTCCAGCCATTCTCCCAATCCGATCTCAAGCAAGGCAACCAGAACGATCAAAGGGACAAGCCACCACCATAGGCTTTTTTGCGTCAGTCCCGTTCTAGGCGAGACAGGATGATTCAACCAAAAACGGCGGCGGATTGTTTCAAAGCACAGGTTGCCCTCTTCACGATATAGAATCCACATAGAAAGGATGAACTGCCAGATCAAACCACCGATGAGAAGTTTGATGCGCAATAACGCCGCCTCAACTGCGCCAAGACCTGAACTGAGGAAAGGATATACTCCCCAGCCTAAAATCCACATAGGAATTGCGGCGGCAGCCCAAATCAACAGGGTTTCCCTCAAACTGTATTGGGAGATTGGTGAAATGTTATTTTTGTACTCCATGATTTATCTCCATTTATTTTTAGAATTTTGTTTGAGCAATTTCCTGCCCAGTGTCTTCGGGCTGGGAAACGAACGCAGATGAGTTAAATCCCTTGGCGATCAGCCACACACCAATGGACATCTCCCACAAGCCGCCTGGAATCGAATGAAATCTTATACGACAAGCCGTCGAACCCGTCCTCTCACTGAGTATCCACATGTTCTGCGATCCGAATTTCGTAGAGTTGGGTCATCATTAACGTGCGCGAATATAACGGCAGGGCAGACCTGCCGTTAGAACCAAAAGTGTTGTTTTGAGTATTGTCTGGAGGTTAGAGCAAGCCCAGTTTGCGGGCGCGGGCGACGGCTTCGGTGCGGCTTTTGGCTTGCAGTTTGGCAAAAATGCGCAGGTTATGCCCCTTGATCGTGCTCAATGCCACAAACAGTTTCTGAGTAATTTCCTGATTGGAAAGTCCCTGTGCAATGAGACATAATACTTCGAGTTCGCGCTCACTCAAAGGGTCGATCAGTTCAGTTTTGGGTTTTTGAAGTTGTGTCGGTTGAGAAAACCCTGCCAAAAGTTTTTCCACATAACCAAACAAAGGCTGAACTTCAGTCCGCGCCGAGCTTTCAAGCGCAGATCGTAAATCCAAAATCAACAATCGTATGAGTTCACCTTCGTCAACGAAAAGCCGCCAATAGCCTTCTGACTCGGCAAGTTTTAGGGCTTGCTCCAGCGAGGTGATGGCGTTTGCCTGTTCTCCCTTTGATTGGAAGGCAAGTGACAACGTGATCAAAATCTCGATCTGGCTGGCAAGGCGGTTTTGAGTTTCTGCCAGTTTCAAATGACGTTCCAATGAACTCACCACATCACTGAAATTAACATTGACTTCCGCCAGTGCGATTCTTGCCAGTGTAACGCGCTCAAACTCATGCAGATAATCAGGAGCATCGCGCAAAGATAACCCGCTCTTGCGCGCCCATGTCTGCGCGTTCATAAGCTGCTCTTGCTTGAGATATATGCGCGCCTTCATCGCACCCACAGGGCGTAGATTGGGAATGGGCGTGCGCACGTAAAAACGCTGAGCTTCATCCAATGCTTCCAGCGCGGCGTCGTGATCACCTTCAGATTCTTTCAAATAGGCCTGTGCCAAACTCTTGCGATATGCCCAATCTACAATGGGGGTTTGCCTGCCGAGTTCAAAGGATTTTTGTAAATGACTTGCAGCGCGTTCATCCTCACCCATTTCGTGATACAGCAGACCCAAACCCAAATGGTGATGTGCAGTAATGCTTTCTACGCCATGCGTTGTCGCCAATTTCAAGGCTGTCTGATAGACCTGAATCGCATCGCGCAGCCGCCCTTGTGCAATCAGAATATCCGCCTTGGCAAACGAAGTAGCAACCGCAAAAGCAAAATTATCCGCCTGTTGTGCCGCATCCACCCAACTGTTCATGAATGGATACACCTTGTCCAACTCGCCGCTTGCCCAATGTGTGAAGCTCAAAATCGCCGATGCCTGCGCCTGCATAAATTCATCATCAGGCGGCGCCATGTCTTGCGCCATTTCAGCGAATTTGACCGTGTCGGCAAACCGATTCTGCACTTGCGCGTTGAAGGCGCGCGCCATTGCGATCCGCACAGGCAGCGCACGGAATTGTTCTGCTTCAACGATCACCAGATCTTCAAGCGGATTCTTTAAACAGGCTTCGGCATCCTTCAAACTTGACTCGCTCGCCTCAGCATTGCCCGCATCCATATAGGACCAACCCATTTGCGTTAACAGCACAGGACGAACCCGCCTCACACTTAACGGAAGCTGGTTCACCCACCCGAGCCAGGTGCCAGTCTGGAAGGTTTCGTCCATGCCCAACCAGGCGCTCTCTGTCAGCCGGGCAGCTCGTTCAAAATCTTCGGCGGAGATGGCGTACCGAAACGCCTCACCAACATCACCGTTCTGCTCAAACCATTCACTCGCGCGGATGTTTATTCCCGCAACCTCTTCCTTACCAAGCTTCTGATTCAATCGTTGACGAAGCAGGTCGCGGAAAAGATGATGATAGCGATACCAGCGCCGTTCATCATCCAATGAAATAACGAAGAGGTTGGCGCGTTCCAACTGTTCCAATATCTCCTGTGCTGAGTTTTTTTCACCCTGCCACAAGGCATCACACAATGAGCCACTCAAACGGTTCAGGATGGATGTGCGTAATAAAAACCCTTGCAGGGATTCGGATTGTTTTTGCAGTACTTCTTCCAGCAGATAATCGAGCACAAATTGATTCGCTCCGCTGAACGAATGGATGAATTCAGCCGCATCTACCTTGCCCTGCATGGAGAGCGCCGCCAATTGCAGTCCCGCCACCCAGCCCTCGGTGCGGGCTTCCAGCACGGCAATATCTTGACTGGAAAGATCCAACCCCATGACCTGGTTAAGAAAATCGGCGGCTTCGTTTTCGGTAAAACGCAATTCAGCGGTGCGGATCTCCGTCAATTGGTTTTTGGCACGTAACCGGGCGAGTGGCAGTGCGGGGTCTTCGCGGGTGGTGATAATCAGGTGCATCTGTTGGGGCGTATGCTCCACGAGAAATGCCAATAATTCATCCACTGCTCGAGAATCGACCGCGTGAAGATCATCGAGGACGAGGATGAAATCATCTTCAATTGAGCTTAATTCGTTGAGAAGTGTGGTTAATAATTCGTTTGGGGTTATCGGCTGCGACGATTGAAGCGCCACCAACACACCGTCACCGACGCCAGAGATCAGGGTTTGCAGAGCAGTGACAAGGTAAGTCAGGAAGCGGGCGGCATCGCCGTCATTTTCATCCAGCGAAATCCACGCGGCAGGGATCTTGCACATCTCCAACCATTCGCAAACCAGCGTAGTCTTGCCAAATCCAGCCGGAGCGGAGATCAAGGTCAGTTTGCGTCCAGCCCGAATCCCTTCAGAGAGCGCTTCGTTAATCCGTTTGCGAAGAACCAGGTCACGTTTGAGTGTTGGGATGTTGGTCTTTGTTTTGATAAGAAGGCTGGGCATAGAAGGGGGTTCCAAAACTGTTTTGAAAGACTGCCTTTATGTACGTTTGGGGTTCACTATGGTTGTTTATGAAGCATATCTTCACACCAGGCAAAACCAGCCTCGTAGTCATCATATACTGTGTTCCCTTGAGACACCATCGCCAATGCAATATTCGGATGTGCAAGGGCGGTGTGTGTGGACATACTTCAATTTTATCAGGAAGAGTATCTTTATAGCTCGGCCAGTGTATTAGAATCAAACTAAAACTCAGGAGTTTTCATTGAACAACTATATTGCACTCGCGCTTACCTTTGGACTTTCGGTTGCCTTCCTGCGCTTGATGGATTTTATTGCCCATCGCGGTTGGATGGACAGCAAACTCAGCCGCAAGGTGATCCACATTGGGACGGGTCCGCTGTTTGTATTGTGCTGGTTCCTATTCAAAGACACGCCTGATGCCCGCTGGCTGGCTGCTCTGGTTCCTTTCGCGATCACCGTGCAGTTTGCGCTGATCGGTTTGGGCATCTTGAAGGATGAGGCATCCGTAAAAGCCATGTCTCGCACGGGCGACCCGAAGGAAATTTTGCGCGGCCCGTTATTTTACGGGATCATGTTCGTGGTGTTGACATTGGTCTACTGGAAAGACTCGCCCATCGGGATCATCGCGTTGATGATGATGTGCGGCGGTGACGGCATCGCGGATGTGGTTGGGCGGCGCATCGCTTCTCCCAAACTGCCGTGGAGCAAGGATAAATCTGTGGCGGGTACGTTGGGCGTTTTTGTAGGCGGCTGGGTGATGTCTGCTGTCATTATTTATATTTTTGTTGCGGCGGGAGTATTTGCAGGCCCGTTCACAAATTATCTTCTGCCGATCACAAGCATTGCGCTGGCAGGAGCATTGGTGGAGTCACTGCATTACAGGGATATAGACAATATCAGCATGACATTGGCATCTGCATTGGTCGGGCATTTGTTCTTTTAAGTTTTTGCTTTATTTTCCTGCAAAAAGTTCATTCAATCCATTTGCAAGTATTTGCGTGAACAAGACCTTGCCCTCGTCGCTCAAGTGGATCGAGTCTCGAAAGAATTCATGAGACAGGCGCGGATCATTTCCGTAATCCAGCACGAGGGCATGGTTTTCATTCAGGTAACTGGTCAGCGAGGCGATGTAGGCGTTTAATTCTGCATCAGGTTCATGTGTCTCCACTTTGATGCGGACAAAAATAAGCTGGATGTTGTTCTCATCTGCAATGCGGATCATATCAGGGAGAAAGGAACGCTCGATCTGCGCGTCAAAATTCAATTGATCGGGGGTGTACAAATAGGCTTCGGCTGCGCCAACCGCATCTACAAGGGCTTTGGGTTCAAGGTCTGCTCCTGCAAAGATCTCGCCGAGTGCGTAATCGGTGCAATCTTCGTCACAGCCGAAGAGGGGCGGAGCAAAATAACGGACATGAGTATCTATGCTGTTGCGGAGATCGGCGCGTGATACATACAGCGGGAAATATTTTTCAGCCGCGATCTCCAGCGGATTCATCAAATTGACAAATGACTTTTGAATAAAGACAGGTTCGTTCCGACCTGCGTATTCGTCCACCAGATCGAAGTAGCTGCCATGCACACGGTAACCAGGCGCGGTGAGGATCGTGTCGCGAAAGACGACCAGCACGGTTTCAGGTTTGTAGGACGCATCTGCAATGCTGTTCTTGAGCAGCAAATACCACAACGCCGAAGCAGAGCCAGGGATACCCATACTATATACAGACTTGCCTGTTTGCTGTGCGAGCGAGTCCACGTCCACGCCGAGGTTGAGAGTGGAATCGCCGAGCAGAATGATCTGCGGGTGTTTCTCTTCAATGGCTTCCAAATAGTTGGTACGGACTTGACGATCCAATGCGGGGCCAGGGTCGCGGGGATAGGTCATCTCGTATCGGCGCGGGAGAATGGCCGAGGCGGCGATCATGATGATGGTGAGGATCAGGCTGAATTTAAGAAAGAAGCGCATGTCCATCTCGCTAAAATTGAAAGTAGATAAAATCTGAACTGGCCGAGTTGATGTAGACAACGATCAGGGCGGCTGCAATTGCATAGAAAGCGGCCTGCGCCCAACTTTCATTTGTGTATTGATCTATCAGGTGTTTCAGCAGCAGGGGCAATGAATATGCAAGCGCCATCGTCATTGTGATCAGGCCAAGAATGAATTCGTTATGTGTAGGGATAAATGGCGAGTTGAGCAGAATGTGCAGCAGCCAAGTCATGGAAGGGGCGCGGAAGATCATCCAGCCAAAAACGATGAACGAGAACATTAGCAGCCATGCAAAAAATAATTTAAGTTTCGAGCTGGGTTTCCAATCACCGCGAATGCCTGCAAGTTGATAGGCTGTGATGAGCACGCCGTAATACAGACCCCAGATCACAAAGTTGAGACCTGCGCCATGCCACAACCCGCTGATGAACATGGTGACAAGCGGCGGAATGGACATGGCCAGATTCTCATTAAGTTTATAACGCAGTGCCATGCGCCGAACGGGGAAGAAAACATAATCGCGCAGCCAGGTGGAAAGGGAAATATGCCAGCGATTCCAAAAATCGGTGGGTGTGAGCGAAAGGTACGGCTGGTGAAAGTTTTCGGAAGTGTTGAAGCCAAGCAAAAAGGAAACCGCGCGCGAAAGATCTGTGTATGCGGAAAAATCTGCGAGGATCTGCAGGGTGTATCCGAGCGCGCCGCTTAATAACAAAAAGCCCGAAGGGTCGCTAAAACTAAAGACACGGTTGACCAGCACCTGCACGCTGTTGGCAATCACTAATTTTTTAAAGAAGCCCATCACCAACAGGGGCCAGGCTTTATAAAAAAATTCTGCCTGCCATGTGCGCGGCGCTTCGATCTGTGGCAATAGTTTTTGCGGACGTTCAATAGGCCCCGCCACGATCTGCGGAAAGTATGAAACATACAAGGCAAAGTCTACGAACGTGTGCGTGGGCTTGAGCGTGCCGCGTGAGACATCGATCATGTAGCCTAATTTTTTCAGCGTGAAAAAGGAAAGCCCTGCTGGCAATACTATTTTCAGAAGCAGTTCATCGGCGCTGAAACCGAGCGTATTCAAAAATGACGCGACACTGCCACTGAAAAAATCAAAGTATTTGAAAAAAGCCAGCACGCCCAAATTGACGATGAGACTCAAGCCCATCACCAGGCGTTTGCGATCTGGATATGCGGCCATGCCGCGTGCAAGAAAAAAATCAGCAGTGGTGGATGCGCCCAGCATAACGGCGTACCAAACCTGCACCGAACCATAAAAATAATAACTGGCGGCCAGCAAAATTAAATTTTGCCAGCGCCTCTCGCGCACCCCCCAATACAAAACAAGAACGATCAGGAAGAAAAGTAAAAAATCGTAACTGGTAAAGGCCATGAATTAAGTCTCGGGTTTTTCTTCCACGTTGATCATCACTTTATAAGACTCGGCAAACGCAATTCCTTTTTCCCTGCCTTCTTCTTCGGCCCATTTGCGGAGTTCGTCATCGGGCTCCCAATCGCCCAACTGGCTGACGTGTTTTTTCAACGCCTGTATTTTGACATCGATGGTCTCGCTGATGTCCACCCAGGTGTCGGCTTTTTCGGTGCCATGAACATATACTCGTTTGACTTTATGCGGTTCAAACCCCGCCGCCAACAGGTCTGTAAAAATGAGCCGTGTCTCAGCGGACGGGAAGACCGCGTACAAGGCAGATTGTGCCGCGGCGCGATGATCTGGATGATTGATGTATCCATTTCCATAGAACACGCCCTGCGGATCACCAATGATGACCACATCTGGTTTGTATTGACGGATGACGCGCGTCAGTTCCTTGCGCAACGCAATGGTCGGCTCCAACTCACCATCAGGGTGGCGCAGAAAGACGGTCTCTTTTACACCAATGACTTCGTTGGCATTCGTCTGCTCGCCTTCGCGCAGTTTCGCCAATTCAGGTTTGTACTCGGCTCCTTTAGACGGGTCGTTCGAACCCGAGTCTCCGCTTGTGATCACAACCGATATGACTTCGCATCCCGCTTTGGCCCATTTGGCAAGCGTGCCAGCAACACTAAATTCCTGATCGTCAGGATGCGCGTGGATGCTCATCGCGCGTTTGGGGAGGTATTCTGTTTCGTTAGACATGCGCTGGATTTTAACGCATAGTTCCGAAGCGGAGGACTTCGGAACTATGCGCGTACAGATCAACAGACTATTTCCACACCTTAATTTTTTGCAAGGTACTCGACATTCTTCTCAGTTGACATTTACAAGCAGACGACTATATAATATATATGCCCGTCGTAGGATGCCCCCCTCATCCTGCGGCGGGCACTTTTTATGCCTGCAACCAGAGGTTACTTCTTTCTATTTTGATACCGTTTGTACACACGGGTCCATGCCTCGCTGGGGGTTTCTGGCTTGGATTTCTTATGCTCATTCTTGCTAATAAAAAAGGCAAAATCCTCAAGCATGGCAGAGATCGGCTCGTTGGGTTTTTCGAGCACCAACGGCCTTCCAAAGTTGATCGCTTCCACGACCACATCTGGCACATGCGGGAACGAAGCCACAAACCCCATCCCCATCGCGGATTCGATCTTTTCTTTTACCAAACTGGAACGCGGGAAGGTGGCATTCAAAATTGGCTTGACCTTTTCCCTGGGATATCCTAATTTTTGATAGGCATCCAACGCGGCGGCGGTGGCACGAACGGAAGCCATATCTGGGGTGCCCACCAGCAGAATGGTATCGGCTACATCCAACGCACTCAGGGATGCTTCGCTAAAATCATGCGGCAGATCGGCAATGATGTATTGATAATTTTCCTTAAGCAAGGCAATTACAGCGGACAATGTTTCACCCCGCAATGCTTCGCCTTCGTCAGAGAATGTGGGGGCGGCAATAAAAGACAGACCACTCTCGTGTACACGAATAATGCTACTCAAAGAATCAATATCCACTTCACCTGCTTGAAAACGAGCCACATCTGCCCAGGTACGGCTCAGGTTCGAATTAAGCATGAGCGCCACCTGCCCTGCGGTCATAGTCAGGTCCAGCAGGATGGTTTTGCCCCACAGGCTGGAGAGGGAAAGACCTATGTTTACTGCAAGAGTAGAGCAGCCTGTCCCGCCGCGCAAGCTGTGAAGCACGATGGTTTGTGCCTCCTGTTTTTCTACTGATACAGCGGGGATCATTTCTGCACGGCGAATGAGCGCAGAAACTCTGGCTGCAAGTTCTGCTGGTTCGAAAGGTTTGCTCAGGTAATCGTCTGCACCAAACTCAAAGGCACGCAGTTTATCCTGCAAGCCAGATTGTGCGGTCAACACCATAATGGGCGTCGAAAAGAATTGCGCTTCACGCCGCAGTAGACGCGTCAACTCATACCCATTGATATCAGGCATCATGACATCGGTGATGATGACGTCAGGCTTCAGGGTGCGGGCACGAGCAATGCCACTGGTGCCATCTTCAGCAAAACTGACCTGGGCGTTCAGCGGCTCAAGGGCTTTTGAAACAAGTTGATGATTGGTAGGTTCATCATCAATGAATAGGATGCGGGTCATGCAAACCTCCGATAACTAAATATTTTGAATAAGATAATCCCGAACTCGAACGACCTCGGTTTCGATCTGCTGCACAAGAGGCCGCGCATTGGAAGACACTTCACGAAGACAAAGTTGTTCCAACTCTGCGGAAAGTTCGGCCAGAAAGGCTGCGTCAAAGGTCAGGGAAATACCCTTAAGGGTATGGGCATGGCGCAAGAGCCGCTTCGTATCTCCTTCGTTGACTGCCAATTTGATCTCATCAACTCTTGCGGGCAAATGGTCGCGAAAATCCCTGCACATTTCGAGCATGAATTCCTGGTCACCGCCAAAGCGGTCCAGGGCGGCATTCAGATCGACGGGAATTTCAGGGGGAGTGAATATTTTGGGAGTTGGATCAGGCTTCTCGGTCAGAGCGGAAGCGGGGTCTACTTCCTCACCAAACAAACCGTCATCCAAATCCAGAGAAAAACTTTGTTCAGATGCCGTCATTGCCTGCGGCGTGGATTCTTTATCTGTGTTGTTTCCAACCCAGCGATTTAAGACAGCGCCCAGAATACGGGAATCAATGGGCTTGGTCACATAATCATCCATGCCAGCCTCAAGACATCTTTCACGATCGCCTTTCATAGCGTGGGCGGTCATGGCAATAATGGGGATGTGTTGACCGTTCGCAGATTCCCAGGCGCGTATCAAACGAGTGGCCTCAAAACCATCGAGGTCGGGCATTTGCACATCCATGAGCATGGCGTTGTACCCGCCAGTCTTTACATGATCAAAAGCAGCGCGGCCATTATCGACAACATCCACAAGATAGCCAGCTTTTTGTAAAAGGGCGACTGCCAATTTTTGGTTGATCGAATTATCTTCGGCCAATAGAATGCGCGCGCCAACAAGGGCCATCTTTTCAGCGATGACATGCCGCGTGACAATTCCAGCCTGGGTTTCACTATCCCGATTCAAAATGGCAAGCAGGGCCTCGTGTAACATTTGCTGCTTGACGGGTTTGAGCAAATAACCAGAACAGCCCAACGCTTCCAGACGAACCGCATCTCCTCTTTTTCCCATCGAAGTGAGGATGACGACTTTTACATCTTTTACAAGCGGGTCAGTTTTGATCGCGCGGGCGGTTTGTTCGCCGTCCATGCCAGGCATCTGCATATCCAGTAGAACAATATGATATGGATTTCCTTCACGAGCAGCAGTGTGGAGCATCTCCAGGCCTCGCGCTCCGCTGGCAGCTGTTTCTATTTGACAGCCGAAGCCTTCCACCATTTTGGAAAGAACAAGGCGGTTGGTCTGGTTATCGTCCACGCCGAGAACGCGGACTGTTCTCAAGTCTTGCGGGCCAAACGATAGGGCGCTCTCGATCGGCGGTTGGGCGTCTGCTTTTTCAAAGGTGATATCGAACCAAAAATCACTGCCGATACCCGCTTCACTTTTTAATCCCATGGTGCCATTCATGGCTTCCACAAGTTGTTTTGAAATGGTCAGCCCAAGACCTGTGCCGCCATATTTTCGCGTGGTGGATCCATCTGCCTGTGTAAATCTTTCAAAGACCGCTGGCTGTCTTTCCAGAGGAATGCCAATGCCAGTATCCTGTACCGAAAAATGGACACGGACATGTGTATCTGTTTCTTCAAGCATTTCTGCACGAATAACCACTTCACCCTGATGAGTGAATTTGATGGCGTTCCCCACAAGGTTGGTCAATATCTGACGCAGACGCCCTGCATCTCCGCGCAGAATATGGGATATGTCTGGATGCACAAGGCAAACCAGCTCAAGGTCTTTATCCTGTGCCCGCCTGGCAAGTGTATATCCCACATCTTCAATGGTAGTACGAAGGTTGAAGTTGATGGATTCAAGATCAAGTTTGCCTGCTTCAATTTTCGAGAAATCCAAAATATCATTGAGCAGGGAAAGAAGCGCCTCTGCACTTTTAAGCGATGTTTGTAAATAATCCTGTTGCTCACTTGTCAGGGAGGTATCGAGCGCCAGTTCCAACATGCCGATCACGCCGTTCATCGGCGTGCGGATCTCATGACTCATGTTGGCAAGGAATTCACTCTTTGAACGGTTGGCTTCTTCAGCCTCCTGCTGGGCACGGACAATATCAGAGATGTCGTGATAAATAGCCAGCGCCCCAACCCTTTCATTGCCCACAAATACAGGCACGCCAAAAACTTCAACATCCACAAAGCTGCCATCTTTACGGCGGCGCTTGCTCAGAATGTGGACCTTATCTGTCATGACCTGCTGGGTGTATTTTTGGGCTTCCAGAAGGGTGTCTTCGCTTGTGATCAGGGAGTCCAGAGGCACTCCAATGATCTCACTGCTTTGATAACCAAATAAATTTTCAAAGGCGGGGTTGCAGGAACTGATCTTTTCATCCGTATCCAGAACCACGATCGCCACGGGGCTATTGGCGATCAGTATTTCATAGAACTGTTTCTGGCGTTTGATCTCGATCTCAATATTCTTTTGATGCGTGATATCACGCCCAATACCGACCAGACCCATCACATTTCCGTGATGATCCTTGACGGGGATCTTCGAGGTGATCACCCAGACCGGGTTCGCATTCTCATCCAGACCTGGTTCTTCATGGTTCAATACAGGCAGTTGAGTATCCAACACCAACTTGTCATCAGCCCAAAACTTTTGAGCCAACTCCGCAGGATACAGATCAAAGTCTGATTTTCCAATAATATCCTGCATGGTCTTTGCGCCAGAGGCCAGCATATCGGCCTGATTGGCGAGAGTTTTTCTTCCTTCAGTATCTTTAACATAGATACGATCTGGCAGGTTGTCGACCACAGTACGCAGAAGATTCTTTTCGACAAACAGAATATTCTCCACCTCTTTACGCTCTGTAATGTCGTGCAGTATCAAAAGGGTTTGATTTTCCAATCCATCTGCCTGAATTGAGTACATGGACAGGTCATACAAACGCTTTAGCCATTGAAACTCAACAGGCTTTGTTTTCAAGGCGTCCAGATACTCCTCCCCCAATATTTCGAGCAGGGACCTGCCGATCACACCCGTAAATTTCGTACCGAGATTATCCACCACGGCACGGTTACAGCGCATGACAATATTCTGTTCATCAACAACAAATATCAAATCTGAAAAAGAATCGAATATCATCTCCCATTCTTTTTTGGCCTGGCTTATTGTTGCAGAAAGACTGCGCTGCAATCCGATCATGCCTGCCAGTGTTCCAAATACAAGAGGAGCCAGATCCAACATGAACATCATGGGTTGGATTCTATGAAGATAAAGAAATGACCAGAGCGTGAAATGCAGGTGCTGCCGATTAAATTCAAGCCAGATGCCCACAACAAGAAATATCAGACCCCCAATAAAACCCATCAGTGCAAACAAATACATCGAGCGATTTTTATACCATTTCATACATGCCTCCATTACTTAAAGGAATGGATCAGCAAACCTTTGGCAGATTCAGTATAGCATGCGGAAAGCTGGGCTTAGCTTGCAACAAAACGACATTCTACAGAGCAGGAAATTCTTTAAATATATGTAGAACGCAACAAAAACACGCACAAACTGCATATGTACAATCGATGGTGCAAAAAAATAGTGAGAATTGGGATGAGTGAAATTCTGAATTTTTATGCATATTATCTGCATTAAACACGAGCATATATTCTTTTATTTTAGGGAACAAGTCGTATAATAAATCGATAGTTAATTAATCCACAAATCCAGTATCAAGGAGAATTGCCCATGACCATCATCCTGAACGGCGCCGCCCTCACTGTTGAAAAACTTGTCGCGATCGCGCGCTTTAACGAAAAGGTGGAGCTTGCTCCTGAAGCCCTTGAAAGAATCAAAGTCTGCCGCGCCATGCTGGAGCAAAAACTGGCCAATAAAGAGGTCATGTATGGCACGAACACCGGCATTGGCGAGTTTTCCGAAACCATGCTTAGTGATGAGCAGGTAAAGGAATTTCAACGCTATCTGGTCTACAACCACGCCGCAGGCATTGGCGATCCCGCACCGATCGAACATGTCCGCGCGGCGTTGGCAGGACGCATCAACGTCCATGCCCACGGGAATTCTGGCTGCAGACCCGAGATCACACTCACACTGGTGGAGATGCTTAACAAAGGCGTCACACCAGTTGTTTGTCAAAAGGGTTCAGTGGGTGCCAGCGGAGACCTGGCCCCGATGGCGCAAGCCGCACTACTGCTCATGGGCGAGGGAGAAGCCTTTTATAATGGCGAGCAGTTAGCGGGCGCGGAAGCGATGCGCAGAGCTGGTATCGAAGTGCCAGGCTTGCAGGCAAGAGATGGTCTGGCTACGATCAACGGCTCCAATTTGTTGACCGCCATGTCTGCGCTGCACATTTATGATATGGAAAGATTCCTCAAGCAGGCAGAGATCGCCGCGGCGATGTCTATTGAAGCCCTGCTTGGCAACATGAAACCGTACAACACCAAACTGCACGAACTGCGCGGATTCAGCGGCGCGATCACCTCTGCAAAAAATATTGCCAGGATGGTCGAAGGTTCAGACCTGACCACAGGCAAAATGAAAACAAAAGTACAGGATGCCTATTCAATGCGTTCCACACCACAGGTGGTGGGTGCAGCGCGTGACGCGATCGCATACGCACGCACTCAAGTTGAAATTGAATTGAACGGCGTGGGCGACAACCCGATCTTCATCCCCGAACAGAATTTGACTCTCACAGGCGCAAACTTCCAAGGCTCGCCTGTTGCGCTCCCGATGGATATGGCTGGCATTGCCATCACCATGATCTGTGTGCTTTCTGAACGCAGATTGAATCGATTAACAAACCCCGCTCTTTCTCAGGGCCTGCCTGATTTCCTCGCCCATGAGCCTGGGTTCTACTCTGGATTAATGCTCAGCCAATACACCGCCGATCATTTGATCGTGGAACAAAGAATTTTATCTGCGCCTGCAAGCATTCAATCCATCCCTGCCGCCGCAGACCAGGAAGACTTTGTTTCGATGGGTATGAACACCGCACTCAAGAACGGACAGATCCTCGATAACGCCTATGGCGTACTCGGGATTGAATTCATGGCTGCCGCACAAGCGCTCGACTTCCGCGAATTCACTGCGGGCAAAGGCTCGCTCAAAGCGCATGAAGTAATCCGCAAGCACGTGGATCATCTCGAAGTGGATCGCCCACTTTATAACGATCACAACAAGATGAAAGCGCTGGTGAAATCTGGCGAGATCCTCGAAGAAGTGGAAAAAGCAATTGGCAAGCTGGGATAAGAAGATAAAAAAAGACCGACTTTCGTCGGTCTTTTTTTATCTGTTCGCGATCTATATAAAAAGTTCTATCATTTTCTGGAGTTCCTTCAATTTCACTGGCTTGCTTAAGTATTCGTTCATGCCTGCTTCGAGGCAGCGTTCACGGTCGCCGGGCATGGCAAAGGCGGTGACAGCAATGATCGGAACAGTAGCAAACTGAGGGTCAGCGCGGAGGCGGCGGGTAACATCGAACCCGTTGACAGTGGGCATCTGGATATCCATCAAAATGATGTCAGGTATAACTTCCATGATTTTTGAAATTACTTCACCGCCATCATGGACAACCCTGACCTGATAACCACAGACCTCAAGATAGTCCTGCGTGATCATCGCATTGGCCGCATTATCTTCCACAAGCAGTATTTTCCCGCGAATGGTTTTCGCATCCACACTTGCGGCATTTATCTGCCCTTCGGAATGGGCATGATTCTGTTTTTTGTCTGACTGTATTTCCTCGCTCCAGGGAAGTGCAAACGAGAAACAACTTCCTGTACCAGGCTCACTTTGCAATTCCATACTGCCGTTGTGCATTTCAACGAGTTTTTTCACCAGGGTCAATCCCAGGCCTGTGCCTTCATATTGACGGGCGAGGCTACTATCGACCTGCACAAATGGCTTGAATAATTTTTGCTGATCTTCAGGGCTGATTCCAATACCAGTATCAGTGACGGAGAAGCGCATCAATCCCGCGCTGACATCTGCCAGCACTTCGAGTTTTACGCTTCCACCTTCAGGAGTAAATTTGACGGCGTTATTCAGCAGGTTGACGAGGATCTGCTTAAGCCGCTTCGGATCTGCAATGAGCGCATTTGTGGCAGGGTAGGATGAATACTCCAATGCAATATGTTTCTTGCTGGCAAGTTGTTTGATGAAATTCAAACTTGAACGACAAATATCATTCACCGCGAAGAGTTCGGGGTGAAGTTCAAACTTGCCAGATTCGATCTTGGACACATCCAGAATATCGTTGATCAACCCAAGCAGGTGTTGACCGCTGGAATGGATGAGCTCCACTGCCTGCGCCTGCCTTTCATTCAAGGGACCTCGGATCCCCTCCAGCAGGGTTTCTGAAAATCCCAGAATGCCATTCAACGGCGTGCGCAACTCATGACTCATGTTGGCAAGGAATTCATCCTTGGCACGGTTGGCGTGGACAAGCTCCATTGTACGTTCCTCGACCCGCGTCTCCAATTCATCGGTGTACTGACGGATCAACTCTGCGTTCTTCCTGCGTTCGGTGATATCGCGAATGATCATGCTGGATACGACATCCCCATTTTTATCCTTGAACATGGCAGTAGATACTTCAACGGGAAACTTCTCGCCATTTTCACGAAGTAATGTAAGTTCACCGCTAAACCTGCCCGTTCGAGCACGTTCCTCGAGCGCCAATGCCAACCTCGGGTCAGATAGATCCGCCACTCCGCTTCGCCCAAGATGTTGGATCTCCTCCTCCGTGCGTCCGAACATACGGCAGGCGGCGGGGTTGACAGACAAAATTCTGCCATCAGGAGCGGTGAGTAAAATTGCATCCAATGAAGAATTATAGAGCAGGCGATAGCGCTCTTCGCTCTCACGCAGTTCGTCCTCAGCATTCCTGCGCTCGGTGATATCACGATAATTGATCACAATTGCCTGCACACTCGGCTCATGCAACAAGTTGGTGCCGATCCCTTCCACCCAGCGCCATGTGCCATCGGCATGTTTAAGGCGGAACGTACTGTGAATCACGCTGCCTGGTTCACGAAGAACTTCCGCAAATTGTTTTTGTACCCGTTCCAAGTCTTCAGGGTGGATAATCTCAAAAATATTACGCCCTTTGAATTGTTCATGCTTGTATCCCAGCATATTAACCGCGGCGGGGCTTTCCCATAACAAGGTCCCATCGGGGGCAAGGAGAGAGATATTATCCAAACCATGTTCGATCAGCGCGCGGAAACGTAATTCACTTGCCTGCAATGCCTCCTCTGCCTGTTTACGCTCAGTAATATCCCGCGCCGAACCACGCACGATCGGGCTTGCCACTCCTTCCACACGCAGCGTATTGTTGTATGCCCAGGTACGGATCTCCCCATTTGCAACGCGAACTTTCATAATGCCCATCGCCCGCCCATATTTCTTGATCTCGTTAATGTAGGCTGCAAATCGTTTTTCTCCATTCGCAGCCAACGCATCCTTTAGATTCGTTTTCAACAGGGTCTCGTGCGAATACCCGCTCAATTCCACTGCGGCTTCATTCACAGAAAGCAGATTCCCTTCGAGATCATGCGTACAGATCAGGCTCTGACTATTCTCCACGAGATCACGGTATTTTTCCTCACTCTCCTCTAACAGCTTTAGGTCACCGCGCAACATAAAATAGATCAGGCTGGCGCTTGCAAGTACGAACAGCCATCCTTTTATGGTTTGTGCCAGAATATAATCAGGGTCGGAGGGAGTAATAAGAATTTCCAGGGCTTTATCTGAAAGCAATATCCAGACAGCGCTGAAAAATGCATAGATCAGTGTTGTGCGCAGCAGCGTCATGTTTCTTTTCAGCTTCATTTGTTACTCCAAGTGTGAATTTTACAGCTTGCCTGTTCCCAAAAGTGCTCGCTAAAGTTGAAAAACCTGCAAAATAAACCCCTTTGTATAAATTGGATTTTGTGAAGCCTATTCCCGCAATAAGCCGCATTTTCACTAGTGCATGGTAGCACCCTTACACTCCAAAAACAACTTACAGATAAATTGCACTTATTAAACGGGTCTTTTTTTGAGATCCCACTTGATTAATTAACAGCGAGATTACCGAGTTCACAGAGAAAGCATCCTGACAATCCCATATAAAAACAAGATCATGTGTTGAGGGTTGAGATATCGATAGGAGAGCCGCGCCCATGAATGGCACGGCTCTCCTGTCGAAAAAACTGGGGTGGAATATATCTTTAATAGATTTTCAAAGGGAACATATCGGTGGTTTTTACAAGTTCCCAATGGCTGATGTGTCTCCAGTCAAATATTCCACGGCCGCTGCCCTTGGAAAGCGCATCAGGTTGAGGCGGGCCAACTTTAACTTGAATAATATACTGAACGCCCGTGGGTTGTTTTTTCTTCTTGATGGTGTTCAGATCTTCCAGAATCTGTTTCATGATCTTTTCAGACTCGGCATTTGGGTCGAAAGACGGATCATACGATACGAACTCCTTGCTGACACCGCCAGTGAGGACGTGCGTAAGCGCAAACGTCGCTGGTCCGCTGACCCCGTTCAAGAGGACGATATATTTCTGCTCTCCCTCCAAACTCGAACGATATGGGTTTGGCACGATCGCCAAATGAGCATGGACAATAAACTCGCCTGGGTTGTTTGTTTTGGTCTGGCTGATAAACTGACCCGAAATTTTTCTGTCATCCAAGAACGACGCTTTGAATCCCCTTTCAGGCTTATCAGTCACACCTTCATCCATCTCCTGATAAAAAGTTCTCTTCACCTTGGAGAGGTTTTCAGAATCCTTGCCTGAGGCGGCGGTTTGCTTAAAAGCGATCACCGCATTCGGCACCCGTTCAGCGTTAAAGTTGGGGTCAAACCAGTTGGCTTGTGGGATGCCGTAAATTTTCCCGAGCACAATTTCCGTCAACGGGTTTACATCAGGCGAAGCGATGATCACGCAATTCTTATCCCGCAGCATATTCTCCAACTCCCGAATATACTGATCCCGCTCCACAGCCTGCTGTTTATCCACAACCTGTTCTATTTGATACACAGGCGATTCAATCGTCGCCCGGTACTGATGACTCGCAAAATAGGAGGTAAGCTCCGATGCCGCCCTCAGGTCCCAGTCACCGATCATTTCCCTGCCGATCGGGTTATGCAATGCGCCCGTAAATATGGAAACCTTTCCGCGCTTCTCCAGCACCTCGTCCCAGAATCGTCTGCGCGACCATTCGACAAAATCGGAAACGATCATTTGATAGAGAGTCTCTTCCAGCTCGCTCTCGAGGCGCACGGGGAATTTCTCGTCAAACGTCATGTGCCAAAGCGCGCGGATGTCGAACGCCAGATCGTCAATATCTTCTTCGTTGTTTTTATCATTCCCATATTTATTGATGGCAGTGATGGGGATTACGTTCTTCCCCTGAGCATGACAATACCCAAGCCAGAAATACATCATTGGGTTGCAATCTTTTCCGCCTGTTCTGATCATGGTGCAGAAAGATTGATTTATCTTTTCAAGGATTTCCCTGAAACTGGCGTTACTTTGTACCAGCTCACCATTCTTCAGTTGTTCAATTAATGGGTAATACGTTGTGGGTATTCTAAGTGTCTGTTGTTTATTTTCGATCCTGAGCAAAATATTATCAATGGCAACGCCCACAGACGCGGCAATGTGCGTGGAAAATTTCAAGTCAATATCATTCGGGTTGAACCTTGCCCCCTCACCCCCACCTTTCCCATTTGAATCATCCGACGGATGACCAGGCAGGTTCAAAGAATCCAGCATCAACGTGATCGGTGAAGATTCCACCAGGGTTCTATTTTCACGTTCCCAGATATACGCCGAAAGCTGGAACTGATTAATACTTAAAGGGGTCAGGTCGGCATACGCGTATGCCATGGAGCCCGCGAAATAATTTGTGACATATTCGCCAATGCTCGATCCTTTATGATAGACAATGATGACCTTCTGTCCAATCCCATACGCCAGCCCCATTTCATAAAAAACATTTGCATTCGGCACAGAAACATCCACAACCACAAAATCGGATTCCTGTATCTTTTTGCAAATCTTTTCGCAAATAATGTAGCCTGTTTTACGAACCTGATCCGCTTTCATGATCTCCACAGGTTCTTCTTTTGTTCCGTAGCCGCCCTGAATATAACGCTTCAAGCAAAGTTCATAAAAAACAGAAATATTGGGCTGGAAGGGAAGAACCATAAAACCCGAATAGGTTTTACTATTCTTTCGAAATTCAATTTCGCGGTCTATTTGTTCAGTATAGACACAGCCTTTGCCAGTCATAAAACATGGATTGATCCTGCGATGCGGTTTAATGATCTTTGATTTGAATTTTGCAACTTCGCTTTCATTAGACATCGCCATTCTCCCTGTCGATATTGAATGTTAGAGAATAAATTTTTCTCATTTTTCAATATACATCGGTATTTGTCCAATTACAATTCCAATAGGATAAAAATCACCACAGCGGGTGACAAATTACTTTTTCATCACCCGCACACCCATTTGCTCCATTTTATGAAACAACTGCTCTGGCTCCGCAATATGCCCCATCATGTGCAGCCCAGCTGTGCGGATTTGTTCATACTGCGCCAGAAATGCGACTACGGGAATCGCCGTCAACTCATAACCATCTTCATGCTCGATCTGGACTCCGACCTGAGCCTGCTCGCCTTTCAACAAGCCTTCAGCTTCCACCTTAAGCGCCACCCGATACGGCGGCCTAGACTTTCCCATTGCCCACCACATCAACTTCCCCAGCGGACGAATACCACGCTTGGGTGCGATCTTGAGCCCCACCAGAATGATCGGTGTGATGAGAACATCTGCCAAAAAATTCGAGCCTGAAATATAGAAGCTCATATTTTTTAGCGTTGGGTACATTTCAGGCAAGCCGCGCAATTCTTCAAAGAACATCGAATAGCAAGTTCGCTTCCCGATATCATCACCAAAATCGAAGGCTCGCATCTCCCAATTGCTGGGCTTTGTCCATGCGCCATTCTTATATACCTGAGCCTGATAATGGATAAAGCCTTCCATTAATTCGTCCACGGCTTCGGTGTAGGGCAGGTTGCCCATATTTAAATATCCAGCCACTTGCGCAGAGTGGATCAAATCCAACTTCAAAGCGGCCATGCGGATCATCGCAGAGGGCAGGCCAGGGTGATAGCCTGCTTCGGTAACAAAGCAAAGGCCCTTTTGCCTAATCTCTTCCTCGTGGGCATACAATGCTTCCAATTTGGCATCCGCGTATTGCACATCCAGATAATCCACGCGCATCTCCAACGCAGCGCGGACAACGTTTTCGGTATGATGAGTTGTCGGAGCAGCAACCAGTATGAGGTCCACGTTGTGAAGCGCCTGCTGTAGTGAATCCATATTGGCGGCATCTGCCTGTTGCGCTGTCACACGCGCATCGCGAAGTGAATCCACAAAGGCCTGCGCTTTATCAAGACGCCGCCCCGCAACAACGATCTGATGCGTTGTCTGCGCCAGTAAATGTTTTGTTAAAAGTTTGCCAGTTGCCCCATACCCGCCCAGGATCAAAATAGTATTCATACACCCTCCGCAATTTACAATTTCAGTATAGTGCGGGGCGAAAGACAGTCAAGTACATAGTTCATGAAATCTCATGGCAGGAAGTAATTTTTGCCTGCATGGTACATCCATCAAAAAGAAAACTCCTGAACCTCAGGAGTTTTCTTTTCACTGTTCTCTGTTCTCTGTTCTCTAACTTCCCTATCTCTCCACACTCAACACCCCGCCCAATGCATTTAGCTTGAGCGTCCAGGTGCTGCCGATCTGGAATTGCTGAAACTCGGTCGCTGAACCTGGTGTATAGGTTTCTGTTCCATTGGGTGTACTAAACGTAACTGTGAAACTTTCTGAAGTTGTGCCAAGGCGTTGTTCATTGTAGAGCGACGGCTGTTCATATTCAGGATACAGGTTATTGCCGCTCAGATCATAGGTTTGGATGGTCGTCCACTCGTCCACGGTGTAACTGCAATAGTCTGTGCTTTCGGTGTGACATTCTCTGACGATCTCGGCGAAACCATTGCCCTGATCAACTGTCTTTTCTTCGCAGACTTCTTCGCTCTCGGTGCGGCAGGAAACATTATAGGCATCGAATGGCGGGCTGCCTCTTTCATTGGAATAATTGACCGCACGCACTTCCTGCACAGGCACAGAGGTCTGCCAGTACACATCGGTGACGGTCGCTTGCACAGATTTGGAGGGCAGCGCAAACAGCGTGAAAACCGCGATACAGCACAAGATAAGAAATGCGCCGATACCGCCGAACAAAAGCCAGTTTATTTTTTTAGGTTGGGCTTTCACAGCAGGGGAAGCACCTGCCTGCGCGGAAGCAGGTTTTGCCGCAGGCTCAACACGTGCCAGGGGCGAACCACATTGTCTGCACACGCGGGCAGTGCCTGGGTTTTCGAATCCGCAGTTCGTGCAGGTGACAGCTTTCGGCGGAGGTGGAGGCGCTTGCATTAATTGTCCCGCCTGACGCGCCTTGCCTTCCTTTAGATCGCCGCCGCATTGCGAACAGTTGGTCGCAGTGGCTGGGTTACGCGTGCCGCAAAATCCGCAGTGAATATCCGCGCCTGCTTTGGCGGCCGCTAACGCGTTTGCATCTGCAACGATCTTCTCGTCAGACGCGCGTCGAAATTTAACATTATCGGGTTGCGGCGCACCGCAGCTTTCACAAGTTTTCTTCGAGCCTTTGTTTATGCCCTCGCAGCTGGGGCACACCCATTCAAGCTCAACAAAACCCTTTGATTCTTTTTTCTCCATGCATCTCTCCTTCTTATTAACTCGAGTGTACAACAAAATTCGCGCGCGTAGTAGGGAAATCAAAAACCTTCAAGTTTCCTCGAAGGTTTTATTTTTATGTTGACAACCCCTGCCATTGACGAATGGTAACCAGACGTTCTTCATGATCTGGCTCGGCATGTGGACTTGGATCATGCGCATCAAACTTAAGCGGAGAGTTGGTCAATGCGCCGAAGACAGCATCTGCACCGTGAGCCACGTTGTGCGGGTCATACCCGCCTTCCAAAACAAAAATGATCTTTCCAGCGCAATGCTCGTTCGCAAGCTCAACCAGTTTTTTAGATGTCTCAAAAAATCCCTGCGTAGACATTCCCAAAGAAGTCAGCGGGTCATTCCAATGTGCATCGAAGCCCGCCGAGATGAACAACATCTGCGGCTTGAATTTCTGCACCACGGGTTTGAAGATGTCTTCTGCGATCTGCGCGAAAATTTTATCTCCCGCCCGCGGATACAAAGGGACATTCACCAACCGCCCGCGTGCCTGCGGCGCATCATCGATCCAGCCTGTGCCGGGGTAAATTCCCCATTGATGCGTGGAGATGAATCCGAAGCGCTCGTCATGCAGGCAGGCTTCCTGCGTGCCATTGCCGTGATGCGCATCGTAGTCAATGACCATCACGCGTTCCATCCCATTGGCAAGCGCTTCCTGTGCGGCGACAGCAATATTATTGAAAATACAAAATCCCATCGAACGATGCGGCTCGGCATGATGCCCCGGCGGGCGCACGATCGCGAAGGCATTATCGGCATCACCATTCATCACCGCGCGAGTACATTCGATCACGCCGCCCGCAGCCAGCAGCGCATCTGCGTAGGATGTTTGGGTCACATACGTTGGGGCGTGGTCGATGACAGCCTCACCCTCTTTGCAAACTTCTTCAATTGCCGCGATCAATCCTGGTTGATGCACGCGTGCAAGCTGTTCAAGCGTGGCTGGTTTCGCTTCGATCTTTTCCGCGGCAAATAAACCAAGTTGAGGTTCGAGCACATCCAACCTGCCCGGTCTTTCGGGATGGTCATAATATTGATGAAGCCGCGCAGGGACATAGGTGTAAGCCGTGCTCACACAAACTCCCCGCCAATGGCTTGCCGCTCGATCATTTCACGTGCAGAAGAAAATTTCAACTCCACTTCCACACGCTGGAAGCACAGCCCGCCGCTGCCCATCAAGACCTTGCGTGAATAATACACTTCGCCATCCCCTTCATATTCCACGCTCAGGTCGTTGGACAGATCCACACGGCCTTCGATCACCTCTCCGCAGCGTTTACATTTGACATTAAATAGATAGACTTGTCTCTGCGGCTGTGAAGAAGCACCACCAAAAAGTTTCTGTAAAAAGTTCATTTAGTTTCTCCTGTGATCCTATTTTTCAAGAACCGATAAACAACCAAATCTTGCAACAGGAAAATGGACGCCCGCTAAAATTCCCATTTCTTCAACACGTCCATGGCTTTGTAAAATGTCAAATCCAAATTCAGCGGCGTGATGGACACATAGCCTGCGCGCAAGGAACCGAAATCTGTACCGGGCTCGTCCACACCCGTGGGCGCTTCACCGCCGATCCAGTAATAGGGCTTGCCGCGCGGGTCACTGCGCACATCCAACGCGTCACGGTACACACGCAGCCCCTGACGCGTGATCATGAATCCTTTAAGTTGATCCTCTTTCAAATAGGGTACGTTGACATTCAACACCACACTCTCGGGCAAACCGTCTGCCATCACTTTTTCGGCCACACGCCGTGCAACCGAAGCCGCGCAGGAATAATCCAACGCGCCCTTGTGACCTTCGGGAGAATCCAGCGAAACGGCGATCCCTTTCACGCCCGCAATGACAGCTTCCATCGCAGCAGTGACCGTCCCTGAGTAGGTGACATCATGCCCAATATTTGCATTGGGATTAATCCCCGAAACCACCAGATCGATCTGCTCTTCGATCAACCCAAGCAAAGGCAGTGCAACACAATCAGAAGGTGCGCCGTCTGAAGTGAAAGCAGATGAACCATCTGCCAGCACAGTTTCACGCACACGCAATGGACGTTCCATCGTTTTCACATGGCCCGAAGCAGACCAGTTTTTATCAGGCGCAAACACGGTCACTTTGCCCAGCTTACGCATCTCCTGCACGAGAGCAAGGAGCCCAGGTGCAGTCACACCGTCATCATTGGTTACGAGTATATGCATTTTGGTTTCCAGTTTTATTTTTTGGGATTGATTCCATGATTATAACCCGCCCGATAACAGCAGGGACACGGCAGCGCCGTGTCCCTGCCAGTCTTTATGGAAATGCCATCACGATCAAAGTCATTGCAATTGCAAACAGGGTGGATTTACCCAGAATTTTCAAAGCCTGCAATCGAACCTGTTTCAACTCGCTTTGATCTTCGATCTCTTCAATCTTATTCGTTGTTAGACGTGAACCACGTCCAGCGAGAGCTACTCAGGTTTTATCGCGCCACTGAAAAAAGCCAGAGGCGGCGGCACCAAATAGAAAGAACAATGGCAGCCGCCAAACCTTGTCCGCACCGATGATAAGCAGAACGGCGAGGATGACGAGGCTGATGACGAACTGGGCAATGCCAAAATTCAATCTTCTGCGCCGTTCCTTTGGGCTGATATTGGCAATGCAAACTTCATAGTTCCCGTCTTCGCCTTCAGGTGAAAAAGAATCAAACCCCGTGCCGTTACTTGAAAAACTCAATCTGTTATTTAACATAAGAACGTCCTCTCCCTTTCAGTTTACGAATAGGGTGAGGACGTTCTTAACTCATGGTTTTATACCTGTTAATTCGGAGCCAAAGCCAGGATCACTCCATTTTGTGACGGATCATACAACAGTAAACCATCGTCGGTTTTGTTGGAGGCGATGCCAGCCTGATCGACACGTCCAATGACTTCATCCAATGCCTTTTGATCGGGCAGGTTGACCACGAAATAGCGCAGGCCAACTGCATCAGCAGGAGGAGGCGGCGCACCTGCACCCTGCCAGGTGTTCAAGCCGAGATGATGATGATAGCCGCCAGCCGAGAGGAATCCCATTTGAAATTCGGTGGCGACGCCCTGCAAATCAAAGCCAATAACGCCGTGATAAAAATCAACAGCCTCTTGAATATTGCGCACATGCAAATGGACATGTCCCATGCGGGTTTCCAAAGAAATGGGAGCATCCAGACGATCTTCTTCTTTCAAGTGAGTTAACAGGGCTTCCACGTCCAATGCTTCGCGGCCGTCACTCCAGGAGCCGTCTGTGCGGCGGGTTTCGTACTTGCCGTCTTTCAACGTCCACGAGCCGTCTTCGGGAGATTCGCAATACAACTCAATGCCGTTGCCTTCGGGGTCATCGAGGTAGGTGGTCTTGGTCATGATATGGTCGGTGGGAGAATTACGATATTTCAACGCAAACAAACGCGCCACCGCCCGCGCCAACTCACGGCGGTTGGGATACAAGACTGCGAAGTGATACAGCCCTGTAACGCCGCGATATTTTTTCAGGTTCGGTTCTTCGGTCATGCGCAGCAGGTCTGCGCCGCCAGCGCCAAGGCCTGCCTTGTTGCCTTCACGCCAGTGGAGTTGGAATCCGAGTACCTGCTGATAGAACGCGATCTGATTTTCCAGATTGGCAACTGTCAACGAGACGTGACCAAGTGTCGTGGAGGGATGAATCGAAAAATCCTGTTTAGCGGGGGAGTTTGTTTGTGTGTTCATTCTTTCTCTCTTGTTAACTTGTGATAATGTCATCTTTTTATCAGACGACATTATCACAAGTTTAATTTCTTCTTAAAAACCCAGTTCTTCTTTAACGAGGATCATCGTGATACGGTTTGGGCGCGACGCACGATTGATGACAAGCACTTGATTGACAGCGGTGCCAACTTTGTAGAGTTGCTGCATATGTTCTTCTTCAAGAGGGACAACATGTTCCTGAATGCGGCGGAAACCATCATTCAAATCTCTGACAATTTTCTGCGCGCCAACCACCCAGATCACGCGGCCTGCGCCAGAAGCGTAGGGACCAAGCTGACTGCCCGTGTTGGAAGCGATCAGCACATGACCATCTTCAGTGACGGCGTGGACGCTGCCCGCCGCGAAATCAGGCGCGTTTATCATCTTGCGAATTTCGCGGCCTTGCGTTTCGCGATTCATCGCATACATTTTGGGGCGTATGGCATCGAAACGGCCTGACTGATCGATCTCATCTTTTATGCCAGTTTGCTCAAGGGTTACGGATGCGCCAAGAAATACTTCGGAGCCTTCGGGAACCAATTCAAGGAACAGACGTTTCGCTTCTACGCCATTTTCAGCGATCAAGGTCTGAATGCCATTGGCTTCAAGCGCTTTCACAGTGCGCGCAATTTTCTCGTCTGTTGCCAGTTTGGATAATTCTTCAATCGGAGTGATGGCAAGTTCTTTATTTGTTGTGAACATAATTTCCTTTTATCCAAGGATCTTCAAAGCACTGCCCCAATTGGTGCCGAGGGTGCCCTGTAAAGTGATGTGCAATAACTGCATGGCTTCGATCTGGCGGGCGCGGTGCAGAGGGCCAGCATCAATGGCACGCATGCCGCCATCTGTTACCAACTGAGAGACTTTGCTCTTTGCATCGGCATCATCACCAGCGATGAAGACGTCCAGTTTCTGTCCGCCAGTATCACCAGCCAGGAGCGTGCCTGCGAAAGTGGTATTGAAAGCCTTGACCACATATGCGCCAGCGGCAATGGCTTTGGCCAGATCTTCTGCGGAGGAAGAATCAGGCGCGGTGGCGAGGCCGTCGTAAGTGGAGTTCAACGGGTTGGCAATATCCACAACGACCTTGCCAGCGAGTTTTGTGCCGAGCTGTTTTGCGATCTCAATGTTGGTGCCGTACCAAACCGCCAGCACAACCACATCACCGAGAACTGCATCGCCGAGGCTGGCGGCGGAAGTTGTCGCGCCTTTTTTGGCAGAGGCTTTTATTTCTGCAGCAGCCTTTTCAGCTGCTTCAGGATTCGCATCTACAAATGTGACCGAGTGTCCGCCTGCAACTACGCGGGTTCCGATACCGCGTCCCATGTTGCCTGATCCGATAATTGTTATGTTCATTCTTGACTCTCCTTGAGTTGTTTGATAATATACATCCGTTGCTTACACAACAGATGTTGTCTAATTTACCAATTCGCCCAATGAAAGTCAACCAACAAAGAGTTGGATGTGTTGACTAAGCAACAAAGGAGCCAATATGTTGCCTAACCCCGATGAAAAACTGGACCCGCGCGTCAAACGTACCCGCGGCCTGATTCTGAAATCCTTTGAGGATCTCCTCGCTGAAAAAAACTTCGAAGCCATCTCCGTGCAGGATGTGACCGACAAAGCGCAAATTAATCGTGCCACCTTTTATGCACACTATCAGGATAAATACGTCCTGCTCGATCATTCCATCAGCCAGATGTTCATGCAGGAGATCGAAAAGCGGACATTAAGTGTTTGCAGTTACAGCCCCGACAACCTGCGGAATTTGATCCTTGCCGTCTGTGAATTTCTTGCCAACATTCACAGCGGATGCGCCCAGCCGCATCAACAGTTCGAATCACTGGTGGAAGGAACCATCAAAAAAATAGTCTTCGACCTGCTTACCTACTGGTTGAGAAACTCCAAAGTCCCAACTGAAATCCCTGCCACCGTTGCCACCTGGGCAATTTACGGTCTGGCCTCACACTACAGCCACATGAAAAAACGCCCCACCCTCGAAAAATTCGTGGATGAAGCGTTCCCGCTGGTGGCGGTTAATTTGGAACAGTTTGCGTAATCTTTATTGTAGAGGCGCGGTCATCGCGCCTCTACTGCAAGACCATTGTGAAAAATCGTCACTTGATGTTCCGCGCTGATAAAGGCGCGGACAGATGTACCTGGGGGAATTAACTGTGTATGCGATTTGAAGGCATGCACCAGATTTCCTGAAGTAAGCCGTAAGCGATATTGATAATGCGCCCCTCGAAAGAAACGCGCCAACACCAGCGCATTCGGATGATCGCTCTGGTCAAAATCCACATCATCGGCGCGGAGTGCGATCTCTACGGATGAATTTTCGGGGATGTTCAACTTTTGGGGGATCAAACCAAGTTCAGTTTGAATTCCATTATTTTGCACGGTACCGGGTAAAAAATCACTGTCACCCATGAATTCAGCCACAAAACGCGTTGCTGATTCATGGAAGATTTCTTCGGGCAAGCCTACCTGCTCCAGATGTCCATTTTGGAATACGGCGAGACGGTCACCCATGTAAAGGGCTTCCTCTTGATCGTGCGTGACAAATACCGCTGTCGCCTTCATCGCTTTCAAGATGCCGCGCACCTGCTCACGAACTTCATGGCGCAGATCTGCATCCAGGCTGCTGAACGGCTCATCCATCAACACCAGTACTGGATGCGGCGCAAGCGCGCGCGCCAATGCCACGCGCTGACGTTCGCCTCCGGACAACTGATGAGGGTAGCGCTCTCCAAAATTTTCCAACCCGACAAGTTTCAACATGCCGTATGTGGTTTCGCGTGCTTTTGCAGCAGGCTGACCTTTCAGCCCAAACTTTACATTTTCAAAAACTGTGAGATGCGGGAAGAGTGCGTGGTCTTGAAAGACCATGCCCACGCCGCGCTTTTCAGGCGGAGTAAAATGCCCATCGTCAACGACCAGTTGTCCCTTAATGTTGATCGAGCCGCTGTCGGGCCGCTCCAGCCCGGCGATGAGTCGCAGGGTGGTCGTCTTTCCGCATCCACTGGGACCGACAAGCGCGAGAATTTCTCCCGTGCGCAAAGTGAGTGAGACATCATTCACTGCCGTGGTTTTTGCAGAAGTAAATTTCTTTGAGATGTTACGTAGTTCAAGTGCGTTCATTTAAAAATCTGTTCCCGACGTAATAGGAAATAAAGCGGCAATGCGGATGCCAGCACCAACAATAAAGCGGCGGGCGCGGCCTGAATGTAAAATCCTTCGGCGGCCCAGATCCAGACACGGACAGCGAGTGTATCAAACCCTGCAGGACGAAGCAATAGGGTGGCGGGTAGTTCCTTTAAGGAAGTGAGAAATACAAGCGATGCTCCCGCCATTAACCCAGGCAGAATAAGCGGCAATATTACTTGAAAGATGGTTTGCAGGGAAGTTCGTCCAAGTGTGCGCGAGGCTTCTTCCATGGATGGGGATAGTTGATTCAGCGCGGACTCGCTGGCGCGTATGGCTTGCGGCATATGACGCAGGACATACGCCATGACAACGATTAGCGGCGTGGCATAAAGGAATGGTAAAAATTGATTGACGAGCAAAACCAAACTGAGCGCCACTACCACGCCGGGGATGGCATACCCGATCTGTGTAAAACGCGAGATGGCTTTGGATAGTTTGCTCGGATATCTTACTGATAACAAAGCGACTGGTAGTGAAAGCACAACTGCAATCAATGCAGCAAGCGCGGAACTCCATAAACTATGCCAGATGTAGTCACCAAACGTTTGCGAACCAGAACGCATGATGGAGGAAAGTGTTTCGGGGTCCAACAGGGCGGTGAGGCTCCAATAACCCAAAACAAAAACAGGTACCAGCAAACTCGCGGATACAACCAATAAGACGAGCAGCAAGGCTGGAATCTTCCAACGATTTAATGGAAGCAAACTGGCAGGCCGCCATTGACTGTCCATTTGGGTGTAGCGGGCTTGTCCCTGCAAACGCAATTCGCCCCACAAAATGATAATGGCAATGGTGATCAAAATTCCGCTGAGGATGGATGCGGCGGAACGATCATACCTGCCTGACAATTGCACAAAGATCGCAGAGGAGAATGTTTCATAGCGAAGTAATGCAACCGTGCCGTACTCCGACAAAATATCCAAAGCGACGAGTAACGCGCCTGCTGTTAAGCCAGGACGTAATGCAGGCAACGTCACTTCCCAAATTGTGCGCCAGTTGTTTCTTCCAAAGGTGCGGGCGGCTTCTTCAAGAGATGCATTCAAGGAGCGAAAAGCGGCTCCGCTCAATAAATAAACATAAGGATAAGTAAACAAAGTGAGAATGAAAGCCGCGCCCCAAAATCCCAGCGGACTTGGCGTGGGCACGGGCTGTCCGAACCAGTTTTCAAGCAATTGCGGAATCACTCCCCCGCGTGGACGCAGCAGGGTGAGATGAACAATTCCACCAATATAAGCAGGGATGGCGAGCGGCAAAGCCAGCATCCAGCGAAAGAGGTGGCGGCCGGGTAAGTTTGTGCGTTCAGTGAGGAACGCCATGCTCACACCTACAAATGTAGCTCCACATGTAACAGCCGCGGTCAGCAATAATGTATTGGCGAGTAATTTCAAAATGCGGGTTTGCAACAGGCGTATCCACACATCCGCTCCGCCAGTGAAGGCGCGGAAGAAAATATAAACAAGTGGAATTGCCACAAACAAAGCCACCAGCCCCGCGGCCAGTAAAAGCCGGGGGCTGATGTTAATACGTTTGGGGATTTGCAGGAAATTCTTCCAGCGTTGCATAAAGCTCCAGAAACAGAATCAGGCTTAGGGAAGTCCGACCGTTTCTATTAGATTGAGAGTCGCATCGAGGTTGAGAGCGGCATCAGCCACGTTCACATCCGCGAGGCGGTATTCATCCAAAGATTGCACTTCAGGGTGTAAAGCCACACCAGGGATGAGCGGATATTCGTAATTCAGTTCTGCAAACAATTCCTGGCCTTCGGGCGAAAGCAAAAAGTCAATGAAGGCTTGCGCGGCGGAGAGATTCTTTGAGCCTTGAACAATTCCAGCCGCAGTGGCGTTGGTGATCAAACCAATTTCGCCCTCGCCTTGATCGGGGAACACAACTCCAACAGGGCTGCCTTCGGCAAGCTGCAAATAATAATAGTAGTGATTAACCAAGCCGATCTTGAACTCACCCGCGCCGACCGCTTTGCGAACATCGGTATGGCCGCCAAAGAAAGTCACTTCATTTGCGATCATGCCTGTCAGCCATTCCTGCGTGGCTTCCTCGCCAAGTAACTGGCTCATCGCCGCGATCTGTGCCTGCATACCACCATTGGTGGAGCCAGCCGCAGCGATCTGTCCCTTCCATTTAGGATCGGTCAATTCAAAAATGGAAGTGGGCACTTCGTCTGCGCCAAGAAGTTCAGTATTGTACATGATAACGCGCGCGCGACGGGTAATCCCCACCCAGCTATCCTCAGGCCCAATAAATTCTGCGGGCAATTGGTCTGCAGCGGCAGGACGATACGATTGAAAAACATCCTGCTGATACATACTCTGCACTGTAAAAATTTCAGTGGTGATAAACACATCCGCCTGCGGGTTCGCCTTTTCCTCGATTAACGCATTGGCAAGCTCGCTGTTGCTTCCAGACTTTAGCAAAATATTCACATTCGGATACGCCGCCTGAAAAGCATCCAACACAGGCTGGACGAGTGTTTCAGAACGACCCGAATAGATGACCAGATCGCCCGCCACAGATTCATCGGCGACGACAACAGGCGCTTCAGTTCCTACGGGTAAAGCTGGTTCAGTGACTGCGGCATCTTCCCCGCTGACAGTGTTTCCTCCACCGCACGCGCTGACCAACATCATCATCACGAACAACAGAATGGTTAATTTTCTACTATTTTTCATAAAACAGATCTCCTCGGAATTTATTAAACAGATAAAAGCGGCCGCTTTTATCTGTCAAGCACGGCGCAGTATACTCACCGTACCCCGAATAATCTAGTGATATGTATTAAACCGTACACACATTGGGTTGCAAATAGTTTTCAACCACATTGAAAATTCCCTCCAAATAATTTAGAGGGAATTTGTTTTTCGCCGATCTGATCACACCGAACACAAATTTATGGAGTTCTCGCCAATGCCTCTTTGAAATTCAAAAACGCATATTCATCCGAGGGGTCTGTGCCGTAGGCCATGGCAAGATAATAAGCCATGTAATCGCCGAAAATGATCAGAGTCCACAAATGAGCGATGATCGATTCACCGCGTGCATCGATCACATCTGTGTTCAGGGCTTCGAGCATGAACGCCTGACGCATCAAGTCTGAGCGCAGTCTATTGCGTGGATGGTCGCCTGGCGCACGCATGAACAGGGTCATCGTGTGAGCATTGAGAGTTGGGTTCGGGTTGAGTGTGGCGCTCAATGTATTATGCGTGGCTTCGGGAATGATCTCAAAGTTCGCCCCCGCCTTAGCAAGTTGGTTGATCTGCGTCTTCCATCTTCGCGCAACAGGCGCGAGATTTTCCGTCCCCACAAACGTAACCCAACGCCCCACCAATTGACCCGCGTAACGCTTGGCAGGATTCTTCGCGGCGATCACGTCTGCGACAATGTGCTGTTGTGAACGCTTCATCATCGCCACGGCTTCGGCTACATCATTGGCAGGGTCGGGGATGAATCCGAGGCGGGAGAACAATGCCAGCAGCAAAGCAAACGGGAAAGCAATTGCTGTGGTGTCCATTCGTTTGTATTCAAAATTCCATACTGGAATTTTTTTTTCAGCGGCACGTTTGGTCAATTCGCCGCCCGTGGAGATGACGAGCAGGCTGCATTTATTTTTTTGCGCAGTTTCAAATGCATCCAACACTTCTTCGGTATTCCCTGAATGCGAAACGCAAACGACCAATGTCGCTTTGCTGTTGGCGAATGCAGGCAGGCCATAGCCGCGGTGCAATGTCACAGGGAGGCGAATGCTTGAGAAAACAGAAGCAGTTACCAGCTCGGCCGCGATCGCTGAATCTCCCATGCCAGTGATGACGATGGCCTGGATGTCTTTGAAATCGGGCAGCGGCTGAGTCTGCCCCAAGTCCCATGCGGTTTGTAATTGATCGGGCAGGCCGTCAATATCAGCCAGCAGGTTTTGGGGATCTATTTTTTTAAAGAGGTCGAGGTCGTCGAGATTCATTAACTTGCGTCCTTGATGAATTTGGCCATATCTTTTTTCATCTCTTTGAGCGAAGGCATATGGATGTACATCATGTGCCCCGCATCGTAATACGCCATGCGGATGTTCTTGCGCAAAGATTGGTCGAGGCCGAGATGATCAAACGTATATTCGGTGGCGAAGTATGGCGTGCCGAGATCGAAATAGCCGTTGGCGACAAAGACCTTTAGATATTTATTGAAGGTCATTGCGCCGCGCAGCGTTTCAGCAACATTGACGTATTGATTCTGGAAATAACTGTACGACCAATTCATCCAGACCTTGTCGCTAAGAATTTCATACGGGGTATCGGTTTCAAATTTCAATTCAGTGCGGACGTAATCATTGAACGCGGCAGTGTACGGCCCGTTGACTTGAGCAAACAGCGGATCATACTCTGGCATGGAAGTAACACCGCTTCGATCCATACCCGTGTAGCGGCTGTCTAAACGCCCGACGGTTTTTCCACGCTCACGCAGCAGCTCTTTGAAATAATGCTGGTCGAGAATTCTCAAATTGGTGCGTTCGATGAACTCCTGCGAGATGCCTGTGTAGCGGGAAAGTTTTTCCACGATATTGGCGCGCTCTTCGGGTGTGAGGGCAGCGCCTTTGAGCAAGGCAGTTGCATACTCGCCCATTGCAAATTCTTCGGCTTCTTTGAGAGCGGCCTTCAAAGTTGATTTGAAATTCAACTTGCCGTGATACCAGGCTGTGGCTGTGTAAGCGGGCAGAAAAAGAATGTAGGGCAGATCATTATTGAGATTGAAATCAATGGTGGAGAAATCGAGTACGGCCGAGATGAGCAGCAGTCCATTCAAGAGCATGCCATGACGATCCTGCAAATAACCAGAGAGACCTGCCGAGCGTGTAGTTCCGTAGGATTCACCTGCAAGGAATTTTGGCGAGAGCCAGCGGTTATAACGTGTGGTGTACAAGCGAATGAAATCGCCGACGGAAGCGATGTCTTTTGTGAAGGTGTGCCAGTCTCTGGATTTTTCACCTTCCACGGGGCGGCTGTAGCCAGTGCTCATCGGGTCGATGAAGACAAGATCGGTTTCATCGAGAATGGAATATTGATTGTCAGTTAATTTGAAGGGAGGCGGCGGCATCTCGCCATCGTCTGTGAGGACAACGCGGCGCGGGCCGAGCACGCCCATGTGCAGCCACACAGACGAGGAGCCTGGTCCGCCGTTGAAGGAGAATGTGATCGGGCGCTTACCTTTATCTTTCACGCCGTCTTTGGTGTAGGCGATAAAGAAAATTTGGGCGCGCGGCTTTTCAACTTCCGCATCCTTATCTTTATCGTGGACTTCTTCCTTGAGCACCATCGTCCCTGTGGTGACGGTGTACTTAATCAGCTTGCCGCCGATCTTGATCGAATGCTTGCTTTCTACAAGATTGTCTTTTGGAGCGGGCTTATCGTCTTTCTTCTCTTCGGGTTTGGATTCTTTTTTTTCTGCCATGGGAATTCTCCTTAGTTACGAAAGATACATTTTTCTTGAAATGGATTCAATTTCTGGAATGACAAGTTTCAATGCGAGGAATGAAATCCATTCTACAGGAACAAGGATGAGGAACGCAATATCTGCCAGAAGGGAATTCTTGATATGAGCCGCCAGTCTTTTGCCGATCACATCATAAACTTTTCGGATTAATGCATGCAAGGTTGGAGCGACAGCCATCAATGCCAATTCAACCGATTTGAGACGTTGCAACTGTGGATTCACCCGCATGAAATTTCCATTCACCAAACGAACAGGCTGTGAGCCAACAATGCGCGGATGTCCCTGCGCGGCGGCGGTGGCGATATAACAATTTGGCGGCTGAGGCGGAAGTGCGGCGTACAACTCGTACATTTTCATTATATTGAAGCGTAAGGCCCCCACGTAGGCGGCAAGCCATGTGATGATGCCAAGTCCACGCGAGAGGGTGAGTTTCGATTCGTGGTTCTTCACCAGCCAGATGGCAGTTTGAGCAGAGAGAAGGAAAGACCAGAAGGGCGCGACGAGCACAAGAAATATAAAAGCAGTGAAGAATGGAGAAAAAAAGTTGCGAGAAATGATCATACTGATCAAAGCAAGTACCACTGTAAAACTCGCAAGCAGAATCCCCAACAGTTTAAGATTCCATTTTTTTACAACCCAGGGATAAATGCGGGAAAATATCAGGGGCGATATCCAGGCCAGGAACAGAAGGACGATCCAGATCGAAAATTGCAGGGAAAGCAAGACAGCAACGCTATAGTGCAAGGCAAGAATAACGCCTGTATAAACGCCAAAGCGGACTAAAAATTTCGGCGCAAATTTCCCAGAGTCGATCAAAAGTGCAAGATAGCAAACGACTGAATAGGTCAGCAGGGGCAAAACAAACAACGAGGCTTCTGGAAAAAGAAACAGGATTGCATAATCAGACAATTTACCCGACTGCCATTCAGGTTTCAATGCATTGATCATCGAAAACGAAAAAATGGGCGGAACCGTTACGAATAAACCAAACAAAACCCTTCCCCAACGTGTTGTGGGGAAGGGCGAAGAGATCTCAATTGAACTGGGGGCAGATTCGATATCCATAATTTCCTTTTTGTTGGAGCGTGAAAGATAGTGTGGCTATTTTATTGAGTTTATGACTGCATACACTTCTTTTTTGTTCCAGCCGCTTTGCTCTGCCAATTCCACAGATATTTCCTTTGCCGATCTTCCTGCTTTCAATTCCTTCTTAATGGATTTGAGTACTTCTTCTTCTGTCCAGATATTTTTTTCTTCTTTGGCCTTGCCTGCGATCACCAGTGTGAATTCGCCGCGCGGATCTTTGGAGTTGAAATAGTCGAGCGCGCCGTTGACGGGTCCGCGCCAGTATTCTTCATATAGCTTGGTCATTTCACGGGCAACACAAATTTGACGGTCGCCCAGTGTGGAGAGAATGTCTTCGAGCGAGTCTGTGATGCGGTGCGGAGATTCGAGAAAGATGAGGGTATATGGCAGGCTGGAAACTTGCGCGAGAGCCTTGCGGCGGTCACTGGCTTTGTGCGGAAGATAGCCGAGGTAGAGAAATGAATCCGTGGGCAGGCCGGAGACTGTCAAGGCGGCGATGGGAGCTGAAGCACCAGGAACAGGCCGAACGTCGAAGCCTGAAGCGAGGGCGGCTTGAACCAGCTCATAGCCAGGATCATTGATCGCGGGCGTGCCTGCGTCAGAGATGAGCGCCACGTCCCCTTCTGCGAGGGCGGCGAGGATCATATCCAGTTTGTGTATCTTGTTGTGTTCGAAATAACTGGTGAACTGGGTTGTGATGTCAAAGTGTTTGAGCAGTACGCCGCTGTGACGGGTGTCTTCTGCCGCAATGAGTTTGGCTTCACGCAAAATACGCAGTGCGCGCGCGGAGATGTCTTCGAGATTTCCAATTGGTGTTGCAACGAGATAGAGTGTGCCCATGCTGTGATTTTATCACCCCCCGTTACATCAATAAAAAAATCGGGCGCATGTGCGCCCGATTTTTTTATTGACAGGATCTGATATCCACAGTGAATGTGGTACAGCCAGCATCTGCAGGCGGTACAGCCGCACAACATTGATTCGCCGAATCAAAGGTTGAATCAGGAGAGCAGCTTGAAAGGTCTGTAGCAGAGAGCACGGGCGGTTTGCATACTTTCAAGTCAAAGGATAACAACTGCGGCCCCGAGCAGGAGATGAGCATTCTGCCGTCAACCACCGTTTCAAAGATACATTTCATGGCAGGGTCGAGAGATTCGAATGTGGAACCTTCAGTGATGGAAACTGAAGTGTATGGAACTTTCTTGATACAAACTTTATTTGTAGTTTCCACATCAGGTACTGCGATCAGGTTGGCGGCACATGCGGGAGCCAGCGGCAAAGCCGATGCAACAGCCTCAGTGGGCGCTTCAGTTGGAGCAAGAGTTGCTTCTTCAGTTAAAGTGGCGGGCACCAAAGTAGGTGTGGATGTGGGCAACGACGCAGGGAAAAGTTGATTTCGTAATACAAAGAAACCAACCAGTGCAACCAACAACACAACACCAGCCACGGCGATGCCAGTCTTGCTGCGGGAAGAGACTGTCCCAGCAGAGGCAAACACTCCCGTGCGCACACCTGTGGCGCCCCCAGAGGTGACATTCCCTTCGCTGCCAAATGCAATCACGTTCAACGCTTTGGCAAGGTCAGTTGCCTTGGCGTAACGCTTATCTCTATCCTTTGCCATGGAGGTCTTAATGATCTGATCCACATCAAATGGCAAACTTGGGAGTGTCAGTAAAATTTCAGGAACGGGTTCTGTGATGTGTTTGACCACCACGCCCATAGGAGTATCCGCATTATAGGGCTGCTGGCCGCTCAACATTTGATAGATGATCACGCCTAATCCATAGACATCGCTGCGGCCATCCACGTCCAATCCACGTGCCTGTTCAGGGCTCATGTATGCGGGTGTGCCGATGATGCCGCTGCCTGTCAGGCTGCTGGTTGATTCTGAAAGTTTGGCAATTCCAAAGTCTGAAATGAATGGAGCGCCTGTATCATCAAAAAGAATATTATCTGGTTTCAGATCGCGATGAATGATGCCTTTTTTATGAGCGTAGGCAAGCCCTTGTGCGATCTTTTCCACGATCCGCGCGGTATCTTCCAGTGAAAATCTGCCTTTTTCGATCTCACCAGAAAGTGAACCGCCGTTCATATAACGCATGACAAAATATGGCTGTCCATCCTCTTCGCCCACGTCATAAACAGGCACGATGGCTGGATGTTCCAATGCGGCGACGATCTTAAGTTCGCGTTCAAAGCGCGAACGGAACTGCGGATCATGCATCATCTCGCGCGGCAGGATTTTGATCGCCACTTCGCGGTCAAAACTTGGGTCATACGCGCGGTACACAGTTGCCATACCACCGCGGCCCAATTCAGATTTTATTTCGTAGCGACCGATCTTAGAGGGGATTGCCATGCGCGCAAGTATAAACCACATACAAGGCCAGAGGCAAGAAAACGAATCCGAATTGTCAGGATATTAACATGCCCCCCATTTGTACCCCACAAAGAAAACGTCAACCTTAACGGTTGACGTTTTCCAAAGACTCATAGGTTTGTAAAAGGCTGATCAAAATTTCATCTGTAAATGTATGCACCTTGGTATACATCTGCGAAGCTCGCGCGCTGGGCACTTTCGCATCCCCATAGACCTTGATCACAGAGGAAACCAAGGTGTCGCGAAAAAACAGGAACGCCTTCGCCGCATCCACATAGCTCAAATTGTAGCGCCGCGCACGGGACGCATACTCATAGCCGATCGCGTACGACTCAGTGGAGGCATCTTCACCGCTGGCGGTCACATATTGCATCAGCCCATGAAACAGAGAACGCGAACTCAAACGATACTGCGCCCGCGCATCTTCATCCAGTTTTTGATACCAGGACTCAGCCTGAAGCCGTCCCTCTGAAATTTGCATGCGGACATTTCGGACGACTTCCTGCATCATATTCTCAGGCTCGATCTCACGCGACGTTCGGCTTGATTCTGCCCAAAGGGTGATTTCACTACGCTTATAGCGGCGATGGCCACCCTGCGTCTTATGCACTGGCAGTACCCCTTTATCTGACCACAACCTGACAGTGCTGGGGTGTACTCCCAGCACTTGTGCCGCATCGCTCAAGGAAAGCCATTCATCTGTCATAGTGATTTCACCTTTAATCTGAGGCCAGAGCTACTTTATCAACGAAGGATGGCTCTTCCACTTTATTCTTGAAAGACTGAACATCAATGCGGGTGAGCATGAAGGCAGCGATCAAGAGCATCAGCGCTTCGATTCCAAACACGATCAGATATCCGCTCAGCACAGCGCCTGTCAGATTGGTTGCCACGTCTGCTACGATGCCAGCGAGGAGCAAACCCACCAGACGAGACATGCCGTTTGAAAATCCCCACGCGCCAATATACAAGCCGACTTTTCCAGCAACGGTCAGGTCAAACATGAGGGAGAGGTTGGCGATCGTAGAAATACCCGTACCAAACCCAAGCAGCATGATGCCGATGTAGAAAATATTCAAACTGTGTGTCAAACCACTCAGGACAATTAACAGGAACCCAACGAGCGCGCCAATGTTGCCAGACTGGGCAACGATTTTCTTTTTAACACGTCCCTCCAATGCGGCGGCGATCACAAAGGCGATCAATGTGAACGTGCCAGTGATGGATACGATGCGGGAAGTCTGTTCAACGGTCATGCCAAAAGCTTGCGCGCCAAAGGGTTCGAGAAGCACGTCCTGCCCGAGGATGGCGGCGAGCAGTAAAAGTAAGTATATGAAGAAGAGTTTAGCAACAGGGTTGGAGGTGATGGCAGCTGTCATCTGTTTGACGGTATATGATTCAGAGGAAGCCGTTGAGGAGGAAAGGACAAAGCGTGGCTCAAGTTTGATGAGGCCGAGCAGGCCAAGGGTTAGGGCTGAAGCGGCTACGATGTTAAAGGCAGTCGAGAGAGTCTCTGGCGTGTAGGTGGTCAGCATGCGGCTGAGTCCAATCCCTGTCGCAATTAAACCGATGACCATCATGAAGAACATGGTTGCTATCGTTTTGCCGCGTTCTTTTTCGCCTGAAAGTTCGGAGGCGAGGGAAAGGTATGAAACCGCAGAGAGGTTGTAGCCCATGCCCCAGGCTCCAAAGGCAAGCAGGCCTGCAAGGATGCCCAGTGTGAAATTATCATGAATGAGATAGGCAACGCTTGGAGATATGACCAGACCCAACACACAGAGAATGAGTCCCAGGAGAATGTATGGGGTGCGGCGATAGCCGAGAATGGGGTGGCGGTCTGAAAATGAACCGATGGCCACCTGGATCGGTGAGATCAAGTAAGGAAACACTGCAAGAAGCGAGACGAGAGTTTTTGAGATCTCGAGGTCGAAGATCATGACGCGGTTGAGCGTGCTGTTGATCGGGACGAGGGTCATCGCAACTGCGACATGAATGAGGCCAAGTTGAAAGCGTTTGAGAAGCATGATCACCTTATAAATAATAGCAAGGGTGCTTGAAACACCCTTGCATACAACTAATATATTGTATGTTTTGGGCAAAAATACACAATGTAGATTTATGTAGAATTTTACTAGAGATTTGTG